>DFCG01000110.1:0-9431 GCA_002367455.1 Acinetobacter sp. UBA3060
GCCAAACATGGGGATCAAGGTTATGGCGCATTCTGGGCAGGTTCAAATGTGGCGCAGATTCGTGAAATGGAAGCTTCCGATTTGATTAACCAGCTCGTACTGGAAATGAAGCATCTTTAATCATTGAATCATAAAAAAACCTCTCACATGGAGAGGTTTTTAGTTTATTTAGAATTAGCGTGTGACACGATGCCAGGCATCTTTAACTGCAAATTTAGCTTCTTCCCAGTTGAGGCGGGATTCACCTTTTAACTGCTCCCATTTGGTACGCAGTTCAGGTTCGGCACGATCAAAATCCGTATCATGCTCATACATCGGACGGTTTTCATAACCGACCCGATAAGCACCGCGATAATCACGATCATAATCTAAATCGCCATATGTGCTACGCGTTTCATTGAAATACGGGCGATTATGATACTCATCTCTCCAGTAATTATCTTCTGCACTCAAATGATCTGGATGTCGATAATTATTTGCCTCAGGCAAGTTCTCTGGATGCTGGTAATTATCTGTCTGCTTCCCATGATCAGGCGTTGCAATGTCATTACCTGCAATACCGCCAACTACTCCACCGATAATACCACCCACCACTGCACCTGGAGGACCACCTACTAGACCTGCAACTGCGCCTACCGCAGCTCCACCCAAAGTACCGGCACTGGTCGCAGCCAGATTATCCTCACCTTCATTCATGTCTGGAACACGAGGATTATCTTTCACGGGTGTATTCAAATCTGGACGAGCGTTAGTATCAGTCGGATTGATATTTAGGCCTTCACTGCGTTCTTGTGGCAATTCCGTTGACGTTTTATGGCTAAACTCTGTGACTGGACGATTGGTATTTGTCATTACAGATCTCCCTCAATGATGACGATAAACAAGATGGATCACATCTGGTTTATATCTGGATAGATTCATCATAGAGGAAGCTTGAGTAAGCAATGTCCAAGTCCTGTCCAGTTTAAGTGAACAAACTGTGCTGCTATGTATTAGACAGGCTGAAGTGTAAACAGAATGCAAAAATCAGCCTGCTCAAGATAAAAAAGGTAGGGATTTCACACAAAAAATATTACTTGATTCGCTGAATTTTGCCCGCCATTACTTGGTTTCCAGTAAATTCACCTGCTCGACTTGTACATCATTCATGGTTAAACCATGTTCTAGCAGTGCATTAAAATAATCTTCTACCACACGATACTGGTCAGCCGTATTTTCCACCTGATACATGTTCTGGCGAAACTCGTTGCTGGAACGCAAACCTTTGGTGTACCAAGCAATATGTTTACGGGAAATCCGGCAGCCGGAATACTCGCCGTAAAATTCGTATAACTCTGTCAAATGTCCCAATAGAACATCTTTCACTTCTGTAATACTTGGTGCATCCAGATGTTGACCGGTTTTTAAATAATGGGCAATTTCACGAAAAATCCAGGGCCGACCTTGTGCTGCACGACCAATCATAATTGCGTCTGCACCGGTATAATCCAGCACGTATTTGGCTTTTTCAGGACTGTCGATATCTCCGTTGGCAATCACGGGAATCTTCAACATTTCCTTTACGTCTTTGATTAAAGAATAACGCGCGGTATTCAGATACATATCTTCACGGGTACGGCCATGTAAAGCCAGTGCCGCAATCCCGGCTTGTTCAGCCCGTTTGGCGACCCGCATAATATTTTCCTGACCGTTCAAATAACCAAGACGGGTTTTTAAAGTCACTGGCACGTCAACTGCGGCAACGACTGCATCCAGAATGCGTGCAACTAGATCTTCATCCTGCAATAAAGCAGAACCGGCAAGTCGGTTACAGACCTTTTTGGCTGGGCAGCCCATATTAATATCAACAATTTGTGCGCCATTCGCCACCTGATAACGTGCCGCTTCAGCTAGATCATGCGGGTCTGAACCGGCAATCTGCGCTGAAATCGGGGCCAACTCTCCATCAAAATTGGCACGATATAAGCTTTTTTTACTCATGCGCAAAGTTTTGTCAGACGTCATCATTTCACTGACCGCATGGCCTGCACCAAAGTATTTGCATAAGGTTCTAAACGGACGGTCGGTCACACCTGCCATGGGAGCGACAATCAAATTATTTGACAGTTGATATGGACCAATATACATATAAATTCATCACTTTTTTGATGGGCATAGTATACTGCATCTGCCTTATTCGCTCATCTTTTCAATTAATTTACGACACCATGAATAAAACTTTCGCTTCTTGTTTTTCTTTTAAGTCATTGTCTGTACTTGCACTTTCTCTGGGTCTTGCCGGTTGTGGCAATGGTTCATGGTGGTCAAAAGATGATGAACCGACACTTGAAGTTGAACATATTCGCAAAGCTATTCCAAACCGTGTCAACCAACGTGAGTCTTGGGCACAAGATATTTATGACATTACCGAACAGCTCGGCATTCCTCAGACCAAGGAAAATGTTTGTACGATTGTGGCAGTGGTTGATCAGGAATCTAACTTTGTTGCAGATCCTACTGTTCCGGGTTTGGGTGAAAAGGCGGTTAAGGAAGTCCAAGGTCGCCTTGATGAAAAATTCAAAGATAAGCTTGGTCAAGCAATTGGTGGCACAGTTGCAGGATATTTCCAGGAAGTTCTCAAGAACCATCCGAGTCCCGAAGACAACTACTTAAGCCAGATGCGCCGGGTCAAAACCGAACGTGAACTCGACGAATTATATCGTGAAATATTTGATTATATGTCAAAGCATTATCATGTTAGCGCCCTGACTGGTGCTGCCAAACTGGTCGGCCAGAATATTGGCGAGAAAATGAATCCAATTACCACCTTGGGTTCAATGCAGGTACATATCAGCTATGCGAAAGAACATAAACGCCAAGGCGGCAATATCGCAGAGTTACGTACCGATCTCTACAGTCAATATGGCGGTCTGTATTATGGGATTCATCGCCTGATGATGTATCCGGCGGATTATGACAAGCCAATTTATCGTTTTGCGGACTATAACTCGGGCATGTATTCCAGTCGAAATGCCGCTTTTCAGAGCATGTTAAATGATTTAACTGAAGCCGAACTTGATCTGGATGGCGACTTATTGCTCTATACTAAAGATGGCGCGATCCGTTCGCAGAAGAGTCAATCTGAGCGTGAGTTAATCAGTGTTTTTGCCAAAAATAATTTTATTATCACTGAACGTCAAATCCGAGCTGATTTAAAGAAAGAAAAAGATAAAGACTTTGAAGATACGATGACTTATCGTGGTGTCAGCAAGCTTTATCAGGAAAAAACGGGTAAAGATCCTATCTATGCCATTATGCCTGAAGTGGTCATTTCCGGACCAAAATTAAGTCGTGATTATAATACTAACTGGTTTGCTACCCGCGTCGATGGTCGATATCAAACATGCATGCGCAAAATCAAAAATCTAAAACTCTAGCCTTATTTGATTTTGATGGCACCCTGTATCTGCATGATAGCTTTACCGGGTTCATTTTTTATGCCTTGAGAAAACGGCATATTGTGAAACGCGGCCTACAAATTTTGCCGTGGATTCAGGCTTATTATTTAAAACTCTACCCTGCGCACCGCATGCGTCCCAAATTGTATGCCAGCATGTTTAAAGATAGTGATGCCGAGGAAATTCTGCAATTGGCTCAGGACTATGCGCAAAAACTGATACTTAAATTAAATCCCAAACTGTTAGAGCAGCTTATACAACATCAAGAATTAGGCCATGAAGTGGTGCTAGTTTCCGCATCTCTGGATTTATATTTAAAACCGGTCTGCAGCTATTTAAATATCGATTTAATCTGTAGCGAAGTTGAAATCAAAGCTGGGAAAACGACAGGGTTTTATCAAACTCCTGACTGTAGTAATCAGCAAAAGAAATCCAGAATTTTAGAAAAATATAAACTGCAAGATTATGCGGAAATTTATGCTTATGGGAATAGTGAGGAGGATGAAGAAATGTTGAGTCTAGCGCATCAACGTTATCTCGAAGGGCATGATAAACAGCTTCCAAAAATTAATATTTTATCTAATTCGATGCAATATTAGTCCTTTCTATTTTATCTGGCTGATCTACTAAACACCTTTAGACAATACTATAAATGGCAGATTAACTTTTTTACTTTATGCCTTGAAATCATATTAAATAGCTTCGCAATCAGGACTTCTACTTCCTGAAGTATTAGCCTCTTAAAGCTAAAAAAACCACTTCATTTGAAGTGGTTTTTTTAGCTTTAAGAAAAATTATTTCTTAAACGGAAATGCATATTTCACAATACGTTTAATCACGCTGCCATACTGTTTGACCAGACTGGCATTGTTATAGTTTAAGCCGTATTTCTCACAAACTGCCTGAACTTTTGGTGCCATCTGGCGATAACGACGTGCAGGTACATCAGGATACAGATGATGTTCAATCTGGTGACTTAAATGACCCGTCAAGATATGAAACGCTTCAGAACCAGTCAGGTTGGATGAACCACGGATCTGACGCATATACCAGTGACCACGACTTTCATTTTGCAGTACCGATTTCGGGAATACTTCGACATCTTTGGTAAAGTGACCACAGAAAATAATACTAAAGGTCCAGATATTACGTAGGCCATTGGCCACCATATTGCCGGTCAAAACCGGTAAAGCCGCAGGACCTGCAATCAATGGAAAGAACACATAATCTTTAAACAACTGTTTGCCGATTTTGTTCTGCATTGGACGCCATTCTTCTTTGGTCTGCTCTTTGCTTTTACGGCCTTTGAAGTATTTACCCAATTCAAGATTCTGAATTGCAACACCCCACTGGAACAACAAACAGAATGGCACTGCATAAATTGGTTGTAGTAAATAACCCGGTTTCCAGCGCTGTTCCGGGAACAGGCGTAATAGGCCATAACCGATATCATCATCCATACCCTTAATATTGGTATAAGTATGATGCTTAAAGTTATGGGTTTGACGCCAGTTGTCTGAAGTCCCTACAATATCCCATTCATAAGTCTGACCATTGAGTTTAGGATCATTCATCCAGTCATATTGACCATGCATGACATTATGACCCAACTCCATGTTTTCCATGATTTTGGCAAAGCCTAATAGACCTGTGCCTAGCAACCATGCTGGCGGGAACCAGCCTGCAAACAATAAGGCGCGACCGGCAATCGATGAGTAACGAATGGTTGAATAGACACGACGGATATATTTGGCGTCTTTTTCACCTAGATCATCTAGCACTTCTTGCTTAATCGCATCGAGCTCACGTGCAAGTTCATCAAGTTCAAACTGGGTTAATTCACGGTTTTTAGGATTTTTAAAATACTGTAATTTTACTGGCATATTCATAAGATAAAACTCGCTTATAAGTCGATGACAAGGTCAGTCTGCGCTGAGTTAATACAAATTTTGAGCAGGTTGCCGGGTTCGGTATTTTGTGCACCGTTGACCAAATTCTTGGTCGAACCTTCTACTTTATTGCAGGCACATTTATTACAAATGCCCATACGGCAACCATGGGTCGGTTTAATATTTTGCTGTTCCAGGCTCACTAGAATGGATTGGCCTTTTGGAATGCTGACAATTTTTTTCGACTGGGTCAGGGTGACATTAATAAAGCCGGTATCCGATAGATCCGCCAAACTCATGCTAAAGGCTTCACCTTTAAACTGTTTTGCCTGAGCAAAAAGCTGTTCTGCTTTAGATACAAAACCTGAAGGACCACAGCAATATACGATGCTATTTTCCAGATTTTTCAGATCGGTCAGATAGGTTTCATCCAGACGCGCAGCAGCTGGCTGTTCTTGAGTGGCATACACATGAAATGAGAAATTTGCATGTTTCTGAGCAAGCTCTTCAAACCGTGCTTTAAATGCGGCATCCTGATCTTTTTTAACCCAGTACCAGAGAGTGACCGGTGCAGATAGTTCACCTTTTTTGCTCAAGCTTTCCAGCATACTGAGCATTGGGGTAATACCACTCCCTGCTGCAAGCAAAATCAATGGACTCGTCTGCGCAGGCAAGGTCATATCACCATAAGGCTGACCAAATTCGATCACATCACCCACTTGTGCCTGTTCTGCAAACCATGTGCTGACTTTACCGGCATCGACTTTTTTCACGCTCAGCAATACATGCTGAGAATCGACACGGGTCAAGCTATAGCTACGTTCATAACGAATGCCATTCACTACCACATAGACCGGATGATGCTGCCCTGCTTCACCAAACTTAAATAAGCGATTCACCTGAATTTTCAGACTCAGCATATCCTGTGCTGCATTTTCTATATGCACGATCTTGCCTAATGGCTGATTCAACGACCACACAGGATTGAGTTTCTGAATCCAGAAATTAATTGCATGCTGATCAATCACACTATCAGACAGTGTATTCAATGGCATTTTAAGTTTTTGCAGTACATGCATCGTTTGTGACATCACCTTGGGGTTTTAATTATTATACACATGTATATATATTTGTATATACAATCGTATTGTTTCTAATCGTTTCACAAGCTTGACTAGCTCGGTTATAATAAAATGTCATGCATGAACCTATCGATGAACGAGCCTTCAATGAAAATAAGCAGTGATGCATCTTTACTACAATCGAAAAGCATTGATGAGCCGATTATCGTACGGAGTGTCGGTCGCAAGGCTACCATTACCAAGGAAGAGCTATTTCAGGCTGCCTTGAATCTGATTGGACCACAAAAGAGCATCGCTGCTTTAAGTTTGCGTGAAGTAGCACGTGAAGCCGGTATTGCCCCAAACAGTTTCTATCGTCATTTTAAAGATATTGATGAACTGGCCATTGAGCTGATAGATCGTGCGGGGATTGTATTGCGTCAGATTTTGAATGAGGCACGACTGCAAGCTTCCCGCCAGAACAGCATCATCCGTAGTTCTGTAGAAATTTTTATTGCCCAGCTCGATGCCGATGAAGGCAATCTAAGCCTGTTATTGCGTGAAGGTTATACCGGCTCCAAGTCTTATAAACAGGCGGTAGAGCGTCAATTGAATTATTTCCAGCAAGAACTGCAAGATGACCTGATCCGTCTGGAACGTCTGAATAATAAAAAGCTGCTACATGCTGACATTGCCGCCAAAGCCATTACCCAACTGGTCTTCAACATGGGCGCCAATGTGATTGATATGCCTGCCGAAGACCGCAAAGAAATTGCCGAACAGACCATGATCATGATCCGGATGATTCTGGAAGGTGCACGTCATCTGGAAGATTCTCAGCTACGTTAATTTTCCGATTTGCATGAAGTAGTATAAAAAGAGACGCAATCAACGTCTCTTTTTTTATGATAATTACAAAAGTACAAGTTGGGCTTTGACCGCCTTTGCAGTGGCCTCCGGATACTCAAGCGGGAACATATGCCCGCCCTCAACCACAGAATAATTAATCCGATAAATCTTCTGCATACCTTGTGGCAAACCCTGCTGATAAAACTGGCTCTGCTCAGCAGTCATCAGATGAATTGGCACTTCAGGCGGTCGGCGTGGCGTTCTCCACCACCAGGCTGGCACAGTCCGGAAGATTTCCGCTTCTACCTGTTTAGGAATGGTTAACGTCACCCCACCACGTTCAGGTTGTGGCTGAATGCCGCTCTCGATATAATCAGCAAAACACTGCTCATCGAAATTTTTAAATAAGCGGTTAAACCGGAGTGCTTCAATTGCGACCTGTTTCGATGGCCAATAATCTTTGCGTTTTAGCGTAATTCCTGCGGGTGTATAACGATCGACACTTTTTAGATTCAGCTTTTTGATCAGTTCAAACATGGCGCTGTTTTTTCCAATCACAAATGGTGGATCCATAATGATCAGCTTGGAAAACAGTTCGGGACGTCGATACGCCGCCATAAGGGTCACCAGACCACCAAAGGAATGTCCTAAGCCAATCACTTGCTGCTGAGGAAACTGCTGCTCGATATCTGCAATGACTTCATCGACCAGATAACGCCAGTCTCGCGTAATTGGATATTGTGGGTTCATGCCGATAAAGGGAATCGCTTTGACCTCATAGTCTTGCTGAAAACAGTCCAGAAACTTCCGATAAGTTGCCGAAGGGATACCATTGGCATGGGTAAAATGTAAGGCTTGCTTCATTATTTTTAAACGCAGTGCGTATTCATCCTGAAATCGTAAGATGAGCTTACCGCTTTAAAGATTTATTCGGCAGCTCAAAAATGCTCAAAGCATGACCTCAAAGTCATTTCTCTGTATTCCTTCAGAATTTAAAGTCTATTTCTGCGATACAGTCAAATGTTGCATCGGTAGAAAAGTCGCGCCGCAACTGGCCTTATCCCCCGCGATGACCACTGCCCGTCCTTTGACAGTAATAGACAAATTGCTGGAAATTGCGGTGACCATAGTCTGGCATTTGGGACAATAATGCTTCATACCATTTAAATGCACGGCAATACCATTGATCAAAAAAGAGAGTTCGCATTCAGTCACCATGCCGCCATGACTGGTCTTTGTGCCAAGGGTAATCAGTGCTTTTGACATACTTTGTCATTCTTATTATTCAGTAGCCTAATTTTAAACAGGAGGAAAATAACAGACCAGCATTCTCCGACCAAATAAATAATAAACCCGGATTTTGCCCATAAAAAAAGCAGCCCGAAAGCTGCATTTTTTAATGATTTAAAGCTTAAGGCTTGACCACGACCATCACCTGAATTGCTTCCGGTGTTACCGATAGACCATCCAGCAGGCTTAAACCTTCTTTCTGCAACTTTTGTAAACGTGCAATTTCATCTTCACGGATACTTGGATTGAACTGTTTCAGATAGGTCAGGCGATCAATTTCATATTGCCATTTATTGCCATACACTTCTTTGGCTTGCTGCTTGAAGCCAGGCAATGCACTGCGTGCCAGTTCAAGCGCTTGCTGATAACGTGCTTCAATCACATCACGACGTGCTTTCACCACCTGACGACAGCTATTGCCATCTAAATGATGCAAGTACGGTTTCAGGATTTCTGGTGCAATCTTTTGTGATAGATCCTGACCTTTTTCACTGAGCAAGACACGAATCAACTGTTGCGGCAAGCTAGACGGCAAGTTCAATGCTTTCGGAGCCACCACATCGACCTTGAACCATACTTCAAGTAATACCGAACCCTGTGGCAGTGCTGCAGATTTTAGTACCGCAACGTTAGTGCTACCAAAGCCTTGCGTATTGATCATTTCCATCACACTTTCAGTGAATGGATGTTCCAGTGTCAGGTATTGGGCATCTTCACGGATTTGTGCCTGATCACGATAGAAAGTGGCAGTGATGCCTTCTTCATCCAGCGTCAAACCTTGAACCTGCATTTGATCTGTTGGCTTGATGATCACGGTACCGTTACTTTGCTCGTCAAAGTCAATATTCGTAGACGCCATAAAGCGCTTCATGAAAATCGGCAAAGTGGTATTGTCATCATAATCT
>DFCG01000110.1:9502-12123 GCA_002367455.1 Acinetobacter sp. UBA3060
TGAATCTGAATGCGGTTTTCCTGACCGATACGATCCAGACGACCAATACGCTGTTCCAGCACATCCGGGTTCGCAGGTAAATCGAACAGAATCAGATCAGAGGCAAACTGGAAGTTACGTCCTTCTGAACCGATTTCCGAACAAAGCAGAATCTGCGCGCCATACGAATCTTCAGCAAAATAAGCTGCGGCCTGGTCACGTTCTAATAAGCTCATGCCTTCATGGAACATTGCCGTACGAATACCGGCATGTAAGCGAAGTACATTTTCCAATGCTTCAACCACTGGACCGCTACGTGCAATCAGTAAGACTTTCTTGTGTTTTAAATCAGTACGCAAACGCTCCATCAGCCACATCACACGTGGATCAGCTTCCATCCACGAGCCATCTAACTGGGCTTCTTCAGGCCACATTTGCTCACGTAATTTACCGTCTTTAGACCAATGTTCTGGTGCCGGTAATGGCGCTGGCTGACAGTCACGGCCCGGGAAACCTTGAATCGCTTCACGCGTGTTACGGAACAGGATACGGCCTGTACCATGACGGTCTAAAAGCTCATGAATGGCACGGAAACGCTGCTCAGGATGGTCTTCAATCGGATGACCTAACAAGGCTTCAATCGCAGTTAAATGCTCGGCTTCTAGCGGCATGTCTGACATCAGCACTTCTGCAATTTTAGCTGTATGCTGATACTGTGCTTCTTCGTCGAGGAAACGATCCAGCGAGTTAAAACGCTGTGGATCAAGCAAACGTAGGCGTGCAAAGTGACTTTCCACACCGAGCTGTTCAGGTGTTGCCGTCAATAACAACACGCCCGGCGTATGTTCAGCCAGCTCTTCGACCAGATCATAACGGTCATTACCACCATCTTCTTCACTCCACATCAAATGATGCGCTTCATCGACCACCAGCAAGTCGAAACCTGCTTCAAGTGCCTGTTCACGCAGATCTTCATGGTCGACCATCAAATCGACAGAGGCAATAATTTTTTGTTCGGTCAGGAATGGGTTCTGTTCAGGATCATGTTCTTTGATCGATGCCGTACGAGTCAAATCAAACAGCGAGAACTCAAGATTGAAACGACGGCGCATCTCGATCATCCACTGATATTGCAGTGAATCCGGCACTAAAATCAGGATGCGTTCAGAACGGCCAGTTTTCAGCTGTTGATGGATGATCAGACCCGCTTCAATAGTTTTACCCAGACCCACTTCATCGGCCAGTAATACACGCGGTGCAAAACGCTGACCGACTTCATGGGCAATATACAATTGATGCGAAATCAGGCCGACACGTGAACCGACCAAACCACGCAGTGGACTGCTTTGCATATTGGCCTGCATCAGCAGCGCTTCAATACGCAGGTCATACCATTCTTTATAATCGACCTGACTGGCCAATAAACGGTCTAGAGGCTTAGACAGCTGGATGGTGGCACCAATACGGGTTTCATTCAGCGATTTACGTTCTTCAGTTCCATCTTCCAAGGTACGAACGACATGATAACGTACCACGCCATTGCGGTCTTCAACGGATTCTACAATCCACTTGGTCCCTTCCTGATCCTGTAATTCATCTTTCACATTAAATACGATACGAGATAAGGGTGCATTGCTGCGTGCATAGACGCGGGTTTCATCGCTTTTCGGGAATAAAATGCTGACCGACCGCTCATCAACATCAATAAGAACGCCTAAACCGAGTTCTGTTTCAGTATCTGATAACCAACGTTGACCAATAGCAAATTGCTGCAATTTTTCCACCTTTATCTTAAGTACAAGATTATGAATATTAGGCTCAATCACGAAACGTCATTNNAAGGTATCGCCAATAATCGGATGTCCGAGATATTGCATATGCACCCGTAGCTGATGAGAACGGCCGGTAATTGGGATCAGTTTCACCCGGGTCACAGGCTGTCCCTGAATATTAAAATGCTCAATCGCCTGCCAATGCGTGATGGCTGGCTTATTATGTGCGGGATCTGCGATATGTAAGGGCGGACGGCTTGGATCATATACCACCGGCACTTCAATAGTGCCTTCACCTTCTAGTTTACCGGCAACCACAGCCTGATAGGTTTTATCGGTCTGGCGTTCCTGAAACTGGCGGGAAATGGTTTTTTGTCCCCATTTAGTCAGACCAAAGGCCAAAATGCCAGATGTATCGCGATCCAGTCGATGAATCAGTAAAGTTTTGGGTTCTAATTTGACCAGACGGTTGATCAGGCAATCTTGTAAGTCTTCTGTTTTACCGGGAACTGTGAGTAAACCTGCAGGTTTGTGGATGACCATGAAATCGTCATCACGATGTATCAGATGTTCGGTTAGAAAATTACTCAAAGTTCAATCCCAGGCTGATCGTGAAAAACAAGGCGGCAATGATAGAAAGCTTAGCCAATAATTACAATGCGCATTTATGTAAATGACGATGAAATTTCCGATTTAGCGCATAAAATTGCTCAATCGCAGCGCATCAACCTGAGGATTTTAAAATGAAGCTTGCCAATTCGTGCAAAGACGGATGTTTTAGCACATCTTCATAACGGATATTGGCACCATGTGCACGCCATATACCGACTAGACTCACCACCGCTACCGAATCCAGACCATAATTTTTTA
>DFCG01000088.1:0-5266 GCA_002367455.1 Acinetobacter sp. UBA3060
GGTGCAACCAGACCATAAATTTTATTGTCCCAAAGTGCACATTCACCAATGGCATAAATGTCCGGATGTGAGGTCTGGCAATAATCATTAATGATGATGCCGCCACGCTCACCAATCAGTAAACCACTTTGGCGCGCCAGTTCATCACGCGGACGAATGCCGGCCGAGAACAGGATGATATCGGTTTCAAGCACCGAACCATCTCCGAACTTCATTACATGCTGAGTGCTGTCACCATCTTCAATACTTGACGTGGCCTTTTGAGTATGTACCTTGACACCAAGGTCTTCAATTTTAGAGCGCAGTACCCGGCCGCCCAGATCATCAATCTGCACCGCCATCAGACGCGGAGCAAATTCTACGACATGGGTTTCCAGATTCAGATCTCGCAGGGCTTTCGCTGCTTCCAGCCCTAGCAAGCCGCCGCCAATCACTACGCCAGTTTTGGCATTCAGACTGGCTGCACGAATGGCATCCAGATCTTCAATGGTACGATAAACAAAGCAATTCTGACGGTCATTGCCCGGGATTGGTGGCACAAAGGCATAAGAACCGGTAGCGAGAATCAACTTGTCAAAACTCAGCACATCACCCTGGCTGGTGGTGACGGTTTTATGGAGCTGATCAATTTCAACCGCTTTAGTATTAAGTCGCAAATCAATGCCATAAGCATCGGCAAAATCACTACGACACAGACTCAGATCCTTGACCGACTTGCCGCTGAAATATTCGGTCAAATGTACCCGGTCATAAGCTAAATGTGGCTCTTCTGCCAAAATGGTCAGCTCAATGTCATCACCGGCCTGTTCCAGTACAGATTCGATGAATTTATGCCCCACCATGCCATGCCCAATCATGAGAATTTTCATATCTGCACTCCAACTATTGTTTTTTTAAAGATGATAAAAAGCCGCATATCACGTCTAGGCCTTGATATGTCTGCTGATTGAATATGTTGTAAATACCGCAACCCAGCGCTTTGTAATGCTGGAGCAAGGGTTGAAACGCTTGTGCGTTTTGTATTGCTGAACAACTGACCATGTCATTTATCCTGTGCTGAACGAAATACCAATCACACTCCTTGAAAGTGCAATTACGATCAGAACGGACATCGTTGGCCGTTGTTAGTATTGAAAGTCATCTTTGACGATTTAATAAATGCAGAAATCGTGCCAACTTTTTTAATAGAAAAATGCCTTGTTTCAGGCAGATGATCTACCTAAATGCTTCATTTTGATCAGCTATCAGCTGAAATCCCTAAAGCTATGCACTAAATTGAACAGAAAAATAGAATTTTATGCACCAATTTAATGGCATGTTTTTTGCTTTACTCCTGCTTGAATATTCCTTAGGCCTTACTTGAAAATATTCCATGTCCAAATTACGAATTGCTCTTATTGATGATGATCTGGAGCGCGCCCAATTCATCCAGGAATCCCTGCTTTCACATGATTTTCAGGTGGTGGCCTGTTTAATCCTGAATGACCTGAATATGGTACATGTTAAGGGTATTCATGCAGATGTGATCCTGCTGAATATGGATCATCCGCATCGGGATATTATTGAAAGCTGTGTCAGCCAATATGAACTTCCGACCGTGCTGTTTACCCAGAACTCCAATAAAGACACCATCAAAAGTGCGATTGATGCCGGAATCACGGCTTATATTGTCGATGGTATTGATCCCACCAAACTAGAAAGCATTCTGGAAATTTCAATTGAACAATTCCGCAAACATAAAAAGCTGCTGAACGATTTAAAAGAAACCCAGGACAAGCTGATTGACCGTAAAGATATCGATAAAGCCAAAGCCCTGCTCATCCAGCTGCATGCCTTAACGGAAGAGCAAGCTTTTGCTTTATTGCGTAAAAATGCCATGAGTCACCGGATTACCATTGGTGAAATGGCCAGACGCTTACTGGATGCACAGAAGCTGTTACTGGGCCAATAAGGAAAAGCATATGTCCACATTAGAAAAAACTGAACTCAATATTGGCTATATTCCTTTACTTGATTGTGTTGCCATTCTCTGGGCTGAAAAACAGGGTTATTTTGCCGAGCAAGGATTAACCATCAATTTAATCCGCGAAGCCTCATGGTCAAGTTTGCGTGACCGTCTGGCCTATGGCTTTCTGGATGCTGCACATTGCCTGTCCGCCATGTTGCCCGCTGCTGCCCTGGGCACAGACCAGTTACAGGTGGCTTTACAAACCCCTCTAGTACTGAGTGTGAATCAGGCTTTTATTAGTCTGCGCCAAGATCTGTGTTATGAACTCGGTATCCAGCCTGAGGATGATGAACAGATTACCTCAAAGAAACTTGTACTGGCTTTACAACAGAATCATTCCATCAATCTGGCCTATGTTTATAAATATTCGATTCACCATTACTGTTTAAAAGAATGGCTGGCACTGACTGATCCACAACTGGCCAAGAATATCCAGCTGATGACCTCTCCACCGCCTTCTATGGTAAAAGGAATCGCAGAACAGGTATTTGATGGGTTTTGCGTGGGAGAACCCTGGAATATTCAGGCCAAACTTGAAGGCTATAGCTTTATTGTCGCTGCCAGCCAGAATGTCATTCCAAAAGTTGCCGATAAAGTCTTGGCCATGACCCAGGAATGGGCAGAACAGCATCCATTTACCGTAGAGGCAGTGGTCAAGGCTGTACAAAAAGCGCAGGATGATTTAAAGCAGCGCNNTACTGAAAAAAGAGGCCTGATTTTTCAGGTCTTTTTCATTGAGTCTATTTTCCAGAAAATGATTAAAAAATCTCTGCATTCTGATCTAACTTCTTGAATATGATTAAGAGTTGTCTGCTAATTTTTGCTATAAAAATAAGTCCTTTTTAAAGTCATTTCAGGATTTGGGCTGAAATGGCATCCATTTTGCTTATTCAGTATTACGTTTTATAAAATTTGTAATATTGAGGGGCAACACTATGAGTTACGTTGCACGTGAACTCAGTCAAAGAAATAAATTACTGTTTGGCTTGGGGTCTTTTTTAATACCAATTTTAATTTGGTGTGCAGTCAGCTACTTGCCATTTATTTGGCATCCACAAGTCCAGATTACTGATTCCGGTAGTGTTGCCTATTTACAGGTCGAGAGTCGTATTGATAAAGACCAGTTTTTTTCTGCTGCGCAATCTGCAGTAGATCAAGGTCTGGCTCCGCCGCAGGGTATTCTGGTCAACCCGATTTATCTGCCTGCACCACATGAAGTTGCGATTGCACTGGTCACGGCGTTTACCACGGAGCCGGCTCAGGCCAATGCGCCCTGGTTTCATGAAAGCCTGTGGCACAGTATCAAGCTGGTCTTTACCGCGTTCTTTATTTCTTCCTTAGTTGGTATTCCACTCGGTATTTTATGCGGNNGCCATTATTGTGATAGGAACCCTGTTCCAGCAAATCCTGATCATTGCCAATACCACACGTCTGGTGGATCGCAGCCTGATTGAAGCCGGTTTTACCTTGGGCACAAATAAACTCAAAAGTCTGTTACATGTGGTGATTCCTGCCGCCCTGCCTGAAATTTACCGTAATCTGCGTGTGTTGCTGGGCTGGGCATGGACTTACCTGATCGTAGCAGAACTAATCGGCAGTACCTCAGGAATCACATGGTTTATTACCCAGCAAGCCCGCTATCAGAACTTTGATAATGTCTTTGCCGCCATCCTGATTATCGGGGTGATTGGTCTGCTGTGTGATGTGATCTTAATGAAACTGGGACAACGCTTATTTAAATGGAAACCGGGAGCCAACTGATGCAAAACACTGAATTTAATACCCGCGAATACTTTGACAAGATTTATAGCCGTCCGGTGATTCTGGAAGCCAAACAGCTGACACAAAAATTCAGTCATGGCAAAACTGAACGTACGGTTTTAAATGCTCTAGATTTGAAAATTCATAAGCGTGAGTTCATCTGTGTGATTGGGCCTTCCGGTTGCGGCAAGTCAACCTTTAGCCGTGTAGTGGCCGGTCTGGATCCTTATAGCAGTGGTGAGATTCTGGTGGATGGCCAGCCAATTACCGGCCCAAGTCCGGAGCGTGGCATGGTGTTTCAGGGCTATACCCTGTTTCCATGGAAAACCGTCAAGGAAAATGTCATGTTTGGCCCGCGCATGAAAGGCCAAAGTAGTGCAGCGGCCGAAGCGCAGGCACGTGAATGGATCAATATCATTGGTCTGGAAAATTATGAAAACCAGTATCCGCATGAGCTGTCTGGCGGGATGAAACAGCGTGTCGCGATTGCCCGGGCTTTGGTCAATGAACCGAAGATCCTGTTGATGGATGAACCCTTTGGAGCACTCGATCCGCATACCCGGCAAAAAATGCAGCGTCATCTGATGGATCTTTGGCAAAATATCGACATCACCATCATTTTTGTGACTCACGATATGGATGAAGCCATTTTACTGGCCGACCGTATTGTGGCGCTGAAAGCCAATCCGGGTGAAATCAAGGAAATTATCGAAGTTGATCTACCTCGTCCACGCCATCCAGACGTCATGCTTAGTCCTGAATTTAAACAGTTAAGACAACGTGTCGATTATCTGGTGCATGCTGAAGAAGATGAACTGGATCCGGCACTGGCAGAACTGCCGGTCATTCCGCGTATGACCAAGGTCAGCAGCAATAAATAATCTTATCCAAAATGCCTTTGGGACGACCCGAAGGTTTTAATCGCTGTGTTGGACGACCAACATTAGAGGTGATTATCATGCAAGCGCAATATGTACTCCCACTGGTTGATATTTCAAAATTACAAAGTCCGGATTTAGCCGATCGTATTGAAGTTGCTCATGCTCTGGATCATGCCTGTAAAGAAGTCGGATTTCTTTATCTGCAAGGTAGCCAGTTTAATTCTGATTACGCCAAAGCCCTGATTGAAATGGCCCAGTCCTATTTTTCTCAGGATCTGGACACCAAAATGCAGCACTATATTGGCAAATCAAAAAACCATAGTGGCTATGTGCCGATTGGCGAAGAACAGTTTGCCGGCAACAGTTATGATTTAAAAGAAGCCTATGATGTCAATTATGATTATCAGGGGGTAAGAAAAGACTGTCCTTTACTTGGGCCCACCTTATGGCCAGACCATCCGGATTTCAAGTCTATTGTCAGCCAATACTATAGTCATCTGCGTGAGATCAGCCGGCAGATTTTTTCTGCCTTTGCACTGGCGTTGGGCGTTCGTGAGAACTTTTTTGAAAGCAAAATTACTGATGCACCAAGTCAGCTACGCTTGATTCATTATCC
>DFCG01000088.1:5367-5746 GCA_002367455.1 Acinetobacter sp. UBA3060
TTGAAGAACAGGCGGAGACAGCATCATGAATCTGTTTGAAGTAATTAAAACTTTAAAGCCCACTACCCCTCAGCCAGAGATTATTCCGGGCTTTTTATATGGTGCTTTCCGACGTAAAAGCATCAGTTTTTATAATGGCCTGACTGATGAAAATACCATTGTGTACTGGTTTCAGTCGCGCAGTTTTACCATTGATCTACGTCTAAAAAGCCAGACGGGAACTGCTGTTCAGGAACGCCAAGGCTGGATTGGCAATACGCTTTGGGATAGCGCCAACCAACTCTTGTCCTGGGACGTGAAAGACTACGCCAATTACCAGAATCATGTGCAATGGCCGGAACCAGCCAGGTTGCATGCGATTGGCAACTGCATTCTGGAA
>DFCG01000088.1:5942-6224 GCA_002367455.1 Acinetobacter sp. UBA3060
ACTTCTGCATTGAAAGCTTCCAATGGTTTTAGCGTGCTCTGGCCTTCACTTGCCACCATTGCCGGTTATGCCGTTGCCCTGTTTTTCCTGTCACTGACCATGAAAACCATTCCGATGGGCATTGCCTATGCAATCTGGTCTGGTGCCGGCATTATCTTGATTTCAACGGTTGGCCTCTTGGTGTTTAAACAGCAACTGGATCTTCCCGCGCTGATCGGTCTGGCGTTTATGATCATTGGCATTATTTTTATCAATGTCTTTTCCAAAAGTACGCAGCTTTAA
>DFCG01000086.1:0-3260 GCA_002367455.1 Acinetobacter sp. UBA3060
TGTTTTACCGCTTGAGTTTAAGCCGGGTACAGATCGTAAGACTTTAGGTCTTGATGGTACTGAGCTGTATAGCGTGATTGGTAATATCGCGCCACGTTCGACGTTGACTTTAGTAATTGAGCGTTCGACCGATGATGGTAAGAACCAGATTGTTGAAGTGCCTGTGACTTGCCGTTTGGATACTGAAGAAGAAGTGCATGTGTATGAAGCGGGTGGGGTATTGCAGCGCTTTGCACAAGACTTCTTGGAAGGGAATGTGGCTTAATCTTTTTTTTAATCACCCCTAGCCCCTCTTTGAAAAAGAGGGGAACTCCCTACTTTTTTAAGGAGGGTTGGAGTGGATTAAAGTTGTTGATATTGTTTAAAAAAGACCCTACTGTGAAGTGGGGTTTTTATTTAGAGCATTAATGACTTTATCAAGAAAATACAAACAGGTACTTTTCTTTTTATACTTAAGCAATTGAGCTTCCTCAATGATTAAAGACGTCTATAACTTTAAGGGAATATAAAATTTCATATGGCTATGGTGATAATTTTGTATTAACGCACTGCGCTATACTTGGCCTTATGCATCACTTATCTCAATGTTATTAAACTAGTTAACTTGAAAAAAATAATAAATTATCACTTAATTAATAAGTTACTAAATAATAATTAGAAATACTACTTTGCCCAAACGACACTATCATTTACAAAAATGGACAATAGACATTCATCACCAGAGGGTTATACTAGTCAGACCATTTCTAAAACCATGGAGAACAAAGATGGTTACTGCTGGCGAAAAACCCGGAACAGGCTTCTATTTTTGTGTTCAATGCGGACACCGCACCTACTTAGAAATTGGTACTGATCGTTTACCACCGTGTACCAAATGCCAAGGCAATCAATTTAACAATAAGAATGCCTAAGCAAAACAACTCAAACAGTTACCCTCTGTTTTGAATGAAAGCCCTATTACTCAATAGGGCTTTTTGCTATCTAAACTTCGCTATTTATGATTTAAATTTGCTTGAAAATTGATCAATAAAACCCCATCTAAAACCCTGGATTCATCGTGTTTAGGGCAGCTCAATTGCAACATTATCTTGATCTTAATCATGACTCAGGTGTTGCCAATTACGAGATTGGTAACGAGTTTATTCGAGTTCAATTTAAGAAAACCTCGAAAGTTTATACTTATAGCTATAGCAGTGCCGGTTATCAGCATGTCGAAAACATGAAACAGCTTGCTCAATATGGCGATGGCCTGAATGCCTATATCAATCATCATACCCGACAGCTCTTTGTACGATAAAACTGGTCTGCTTCTTGCTTCAGTGAAAGTTCTAGAAGGCAAATATTTTTCTAAAGGATAAATATCTGCCTAGAAATAGTGCAAGTGCATATATTAAAAAGAGGGCTATCACCTATGGATATTCAACAGCACGCACCAGAGTCAGGAAATTTAGATAAAAAAGCCCATTTCTATTCTGCATGGCCACTGATCTTGATTCTTTTTGGGGGCGCGATTGGCTCGGTTTACGCTGTGATCGCTTATTTGCTTAATTTGAAAATTTATAGTTCTGAGTTGACTAGAATTAATAAGGTACTGGCTAATCTTCTGTGCGGGATGTCCGCGATTAGTGCCTGGTGGTTTAGTGCGCAATGGATTCAGGGAACATTCTTTCAATAAAACAGCAATCCTGTCCTGAATATAAATTGCAATAAAGTCTCATTTTGGCGAATAAAAAAGCATAAAAAATTGGAAATGGAATTTATTTCTCTATATGTGGGTTAATAGTGAAATAAATTTTCAGATTTAATGCAAATTAAAAAAACATAGGAAATTAATCCCGTCCATCTTTGCCTAATATAGCTTTTAAGGGTGTGATGGGATCGGAAAGAGTAGCATGCTGTGAGCGGCGCAAAACGCGAGTGCAGTACGAACCCAAAAGGTCTCGATTCGGCTTAGGACGCTATAGACCAAAAGTTTATAGGCTATAAGATCAGGTCTTACAAAGAATGATAGTTGAAGTAAACCATTGCGAGTTTTCCCAACACCCTAAAAAATTCTCCAGCAATATACGTAGAATTAAAAATTAAAATAAATATAAATCATAAATTTAAGAAAACTATTTATCCAAGCAGGATACAAATCCATCCTTCATTTATCAGCATGATATGTTATTTTAAAAACATCAGCTGCCCCCTAGGGGAATCCTCATGAATCTCGATATCTGGTGTCGCTTTTTACTGTTTTGCACACTGATCAATTATGTCATTCTCATGATCTGGTTCGTAGTCTTCGTCTTTGCCCGAAACTGGATGAAACAGGTGCATGGAAAATGGTTTCGGCTGTCAGATGCCAGTTTTGATGTGATTCATTATTCAGGAATGGCTGTGTATAAAATTGGCATTCTGCTGTTTAACCTGACGCCGTTAATTGCAATCTATCTGATGAATCAAAGTTAAGTGTTAGGTTGATTAAATCTTCAAGTGATAAAAATAAGATTGGATTAATATCATTTTATCGCTACTTGATAGCGTGGCGGGATCAATAAGAACGAAAAAAGATTTCAAAGGAGTTGAAGGATGAATCAATTCAAACCGGCCCTGATTTTAGGTGCTTTAATCGGCTTGGGGATGATTATTGCAGGATGGATTCTGGGCAATAGCGCGCTAAAAATTAAACAGTATGAACGTATAGTTTCGGTCAAAGGNNATGCAAACCAATACCCAGGAAATTCAGACCTTCTTAAAGAATGAAGGATTTAGCACGGAAGAAATTACCAGTGCTTCACCGAGTATCACCGATAAATACGCGCAGCAATATGGCGGGGATGCCAATGTCGCGCTACGTTACACCGCCAGCCAGACCATCACCGTCTATACCCACAAAATAGATGCAGTGCGTGCGGCACAAAGTCGTCTGGTGGCCTTGGGCAGAAAAGGCATTGCCTTTGCCGGAGATGATTCCGGACAAAGAACAGAATATTTATTTACCAAGCTGAATGACATCAAGCCTGCGATGATTGAACAGGCCACCGAAAATGCGCGCAGTGTAGCGGAAAAATTTGCTGCAGATTCAAAAAGCAGTCTGGGCAAAATCAAGTCCGCCAATCAGGGGCTGTTTAGTATTGAAGATCGCGACAGCAATACGCCGTATTTGAAAAAAGTACGCGTGGTCTCGACGGTCGATTATTATCTGGCAGATTAAGCTGAGCTGGTCAAGCACGGTAATTGACAGCCTAGAAGCCGCTTGTTATTTTGCGCGCATT
>DFCG01000086.1:3285-5609 GCA_002367455.1 Acinetobacter sp. UBA3060
GAAGGTGAGGGCAGCGTCGAAGTACCTTTGATTACCGACTGGGAAAACCGTCCGCGTCAGATGGTGCATTTTGAACTGGGCAAGGCCGCCAAAACCCTGTATCAGGCCTTAGAATATCTACCCCAGCAAGACATTAGCCGGGTACTACTGACACCAATTACTGGCCGTTCCCATCAGCTACGCGTGCATATGCTGCATATCGGTCATCCCATTACTGGCGATAAAATTTATCATCCTGAACCCCAGCGCAGTCCTTTAAATCGTATGGCCTTGCATGCCAGTTATTTGGCTTTTACCCAGCCTTTGAGTGGTGTTGCGGTCGAAATTAAGGCAGCCATACCATTCTAATTTGATTCTGCTTGATAATCAGAGCCAACCGGACACATGCTTTTTAAGCTCATAAATATGATGAGGATCAAGCTCTTAAACTGGGCAACCCGAATAAAAAAGTGTGAGAATTTATTTCGATAGCAGCTTGAAAATGAGTGGCTTTACAAGCATGTTCAAATGAAATTTTCTACTGATCCATTGCCTGATCGGCTGTCACTACCGAATATAAATTTTAATGTTCGGTTTATCTCTTGATGATGAGCTTAGAGAATTTTTATTCTTTTATCTCTCGCTATAGGCCTGATATCTTTATTTTTCAGGTTTTTTAATTTTGCTTTTATTATTTTTAAACTTTTAAATTATATCTTTTGATATAAAAAATATCGTAAGTTGTTTCAGAATGGATTTGACTTGAGCCGGAAAGCAGTCAGTCATACATGACTTGTACATAAATATTTTGTAGAAAAATAAAATGAATGAATGACTTAGTGGTGATCAACGGCTTTGCTTATCTGTCCGAAGTGATGCAAAATTAATCATGACTTTATAATAAATTTTTAATTTGATGGTTTAGGGCGCTGCCCGGGGTTAAAGGAAAGAACGATGCTCAGTATGGCTCTCTTCGTTCTCGCGAGTATTTTAATATGTGCATTGCTATGGAGCTTGAAGGTACAGGCCTCATTACGCAGCAATATCCAGTTTTTACAGGAAAACCTGGATCATTCCCGCAGCAAATTGGCAGATTATGAAACTCAAGTCGATGAATTGAATTATGAAATCACCCAATTGCGGCTACAGAATGGCAGTTTAAACATTGCGCTGAATAAATATAAAAAATATCAGGATATCTGGGATATCGAGCAATATATTATTAACCGGACTTTGCAGGCCGAAAACTTTGTTGAAGCGACCAAGCTGGATGCTTCGATCATGATCGATGATCTCAAAGCCTATATCACAAGAGTAAAAGATTATCTTGCCCAGTTTCAGGCGCAGGTCGTGGCCGAGGTTGAGCAGGAGGCCCGACAAAGTTTGCACGGTTATTATGAACAGGCCAAACAACAGCATCGCTTGCAAGAGGTATTGAGTGCTTTAGAGCATAAAATACAGGCCAAGCGCTTCGGTTTGCAACTTCCCGCAACACAGGTTTTACAGCAGCTGATTGACGGTTATAGTGAAACGGATGCGGTTCGGCATTTATGCAATGTCCGTGACAGAATTCAGCAGGCTGTAGAAAAACAGCAGGTGGCGAGCTGTAATTATGTCGACGACAATCGCCGTCGAAGTACTATTGAAATCCTGAGTCTGGCTTTCAACTGTAAGGCAGATTTATATCTCACTCAATTAAGCACAGAAAATCTGGGCGAGATGCTGCAAGCCTTAAAGGATGATTATGTCTTGCTGAATTATACCGGGCAGGCACTGAGTCAGGCGATGATTCAAGAATCCTATCTTGATCTGCGTTTAGAAGAACTCAAGTTCGCTGCACTGCTTTTGCAATTGGAACAGGATCATCTGCATCCACACATCGCGTAGATCATGACATTCATAGGTCTAGAAGATTTTTACCAGAGTATTCTGAATGCCATAAGTTGCTTTAAATCCTGATATTTTTCAGGATTTTTGGCCTTGAGGAATCTTGACTATATTGATCCTCTTACTTATTTTTATATTTATAAAAATCATATGTTTATTTATGGTTAAAAGATAATATTTTTTGTCTGTATCTCGATAATTGTACAAAAATCAGCTAATCTTAAATGCAGAATAAAACAGCATCATAATAAGGATACTTCTATGTCACGTGATTACAATCAATTCCCTGACGATGAAAATGGCAATGTACTGTGGCAAATGCATCAGGATGGCGACGACTTGCAAGAAGCGCACGAAATTGAATTTTCGATTGCCTTTGCGGATGAAGCGCAGGCAGATCGTTGTGCCTTGCATCTATTAAAAGAAGAGCAAAAAATCAGCCTGTTTCAGGACGAAGA
>DFCG01000086.1:5644-5932 GCA_002367455.1 Acinetobacter sp. UBA3060
AGTATAGATACATACTCATTATATATAGCCAGCTCAAAACTGGATAAAATAACTCAAATGAGTACTTAACTCAGGCTGATGATGCTGAGGATTTAGTCACAACAAATGCAGGGAATATCCCGCAATAAAAAATAATAAGAACAAAGGACAAGAAAAAATGAGTTACACCTTAAAAATGCATCGTGTGTTTAGTGCACCACCGGAGCGGGTGTATCGTGCCTTTGTACATCCGGATGCACTGGCCAAATGGCTGGCACCACATGGCTTTATTGCCAAAGTAGAACATGC
>DFCG01000086.1:5957-12482 GCA_002367455.1 Acinetobacter sp. UBA3060
GAATCACTGCAACTCCTGTCTTTGCTGGTTAATCCGCAGATTTCAGACAATTAATTCCTTCGATCTCCTGTGTTGGTTTCATCCCAATGTCCTATCCATCAGCGCGCCTGACAAAGATGCTATACTGTGAGCTTATTTGTTTCATTTATTTTATTTTTCTCTTTTTTCGAGGTTCTTATGGGTCTGCCAAACTGTCCAAAATGTCAATCTGAATATACCTATGCAGATGGCGATCTACTGATCTGTCCTGAATGCGCACACGAGTGGAAAGAAGGTGAAGTCACTGAAGAAGAAGTGATCATTAAGGATGCCAACGGCAATGTGCTGGCAGATGGGGATAGCGTCACGGTGATTAAAGACCTGAAAATCAAAGGTTCATCTTCAGTGGTGAAAGTGGGCACCAAGGTAAAAAGTATCCGCTTGTTGCCTGATGCTGCCGATGGGCATGATATCGATTGTAAAATCGAGGGGATCGGCCCGATGAAACTGAAATCCGAATATGTCAAGAAAGCCTAAATTTAGCCCTATACTAAAATTCTGAAGAGAGAATAATATGGTTGATTAATCGTATTATTCTCATTAATGCTGAAATTCTGGGCTGATCATTTTTCTACCGCCCTAATCCTCACATTTTCGATCCGAGATCCCTTTAATGCCGCACCTGCATCTGGAATATTCTGACAATCTGCAACATATCGAGATCAAACCTTTGTTGGTCGCGATCCATCAGGCACTTTTTAACGCTGGCCATGTCAGCGATCCCAATGATTTAAAAAGTCGTGCGATTATGCAGCAGGATTATGTGATTGGACTGAATCTTGTTACAGATCAGGCCTATGTGCATGCTAAAGTTTCACTGTTGAGCGGGCGCAGTGTCGAAGTTCGTCAGGCNNCATGGATCAAATGCCTTAAAACTTTATCAATGCCATACGAAATTTATAAACAGATCGACTTGGTCTGTAACAGCTCGCTATCTTATTCAGATCTAAAATTATTTCTATTTTTAAATGATGCTTTATGTCATTTACAGGCATGCAATAAAAGTTCTAAAGTAACTTTTAATCGCTGCTGATTTTTGAATCATCCAATCTAGAAACAGCATATTCATCCTGATTGAAATAAAAATAATTTAAAAAATAATCTTCAGGTGAGCTGTACCGAATCAGGCAGTGGGGAGAGCTAAGCGAGAATAACGCTTTAGCACAGGCAAAATAATAAGAACAAAAGATCAGAAATCGGGTGAGTTGATTGAATTCCGATTTCAGGTCTGACTTGTCCGACTGAGGGAAATTTGATGCAGGTTTTTGGGGATGAACAATTGGCTCGGGAAGTCATGGCATTTCTTCAGGAGTGGGACAATGCCATAGCCAGACTCGATATTCAGGATATTGTTCAATTGTGCCGACCGGAGATCCGTCTGGTCGATGTCAGTATGGAAGTGAAAGGTGTCGAGGCCTATCAGGCACTCTGGCAACAATATTTAAGCTTTATGCCGGAAGGAATACGCATCGAACGCCAAGATCTTAATATTCATGTCACTTCTGATCTGGCTGTAGTCGATGGTTATGTCCGGGTGAATTATGCGGTGATTGAACCGATTTTCCAGTTGGGCTGGTGTCGGGTCAGCATGTGCCTGAGCAAGCAGCAGGG
Organism: Acinetobacter sp. UBA3060; assembly: GCA_002367455.1. Lineage (GTDB taxonomy): Bacteria > Pseudomonadota > Gammaproteobacteria > Pseudomonadales > Moraxellaceae > Acinetobacter. The sequence goes on from DFCG01000086.1 coordinate 7,608, forward strand.
CAAATGGCAATTGTTACATCAACATACTTCAGTCCCTGTGCAACTCGAAACCCGGAAAATGCGCCGGATCAAAAGCGTGAGTTAATCCATTTACCTGAAAAGATTTAAGTGAAATATCTTTGCAAATGATTACAGGAATACCTTTGTAACAAAAATATAGAAAGTCCTAAATTATGTTGAAGGAATAATATTTTAGGACTCTTCAGGTGGATAACAACAAGAACAGTCAAGTAAAACCAAGACAGGCCAACCTGCAACAACAGACTGAAGTATTGATGCCGGATCAGTCCGAGCGGCAGCGCACCCAACATGCACTCAGAATGATGGCAGGCTTTGTAATTGCTGCTGTCGTCATGACGGCGTTGTATTTTGGCCGTGATATTTTTATTCCGCTGGCTTTGGCCATTCTGCTGGCATTTTTACTTTCTCCTCTAGTTTCTCGCTTAAAGCGCTGGGGCTGTCCCCAATGGGCGGCGATTGGCCTGGTCATGTGCCTGACCTTGTCATTTCTGGGCGGCACTGCAACTTATCTGGGGGTGCAGCTTGGTAAGCTGAGTCAGGAACTGCCGCAATATCAGGACACCATCCAGCAAAAACTGAAAATGCTCGAAAATTATCGTCAGGGACCGAGTATGTGGGACGGTGCGATCCAGACCTTTGACACGGTAGAAAATTCGATAGACACCCAAGAACAGGAAACAGAAGACCCGAATGTGCAGAATGTCAAAGTCGTGGGCCTAGAGCCAACGAGTGAAGAGGCTGCGCTGGACTGGTTGAATAAAATCCTGAATCCGTTGGCGATTATCGGGATTGTGTTCCTGTTTATGGTATTGATTTTATTCAATGGTAAAGACCTGCATGACCGCTTTCTGAAACTCTTGGGTGGTAATCTGAATATCGGCACCGATGCGCTGGATGATGCCGGCAAGAGTATCGGAACCTATTTGCGCATGCAGCTGCTGGTCAATGTCACTTATGGCATTCCCATGGCGATTGGTCTGTTATTGATTGGCGTACCGGCAGCGATCATGTGGGGGCTGGTCGCGGTGGTTATGCGTTTTGTACCCTATGTTGGTCCGATTGTTTCAGCTATTTTCCCGATTACGCTGGCTTTCGCCGTTGATCCGGGCTGGGACATGGTGCTCTGGACTGTGGGCTTGATTCTGGTGCTGGAACTGATCAGCAATAACGTGATTGAACCGTGGCTCTATGGGGAAAGTACCGGCCTGTCTACCTTGGTAATTATTCTGGCTGCTACGTTCTGGACCACCCTCTGGGGACCGGTAGGGCTGATCTTGTCGACGCCTTTGACTGCCTGCCTGCTGGTTTTGTCCAATTATGTACCGGCACTGGGTTTTGTCAAAACCTTACTTGGCAGTACGCCAGTATTGTCACCCTCCGAACGCTTTTACCAACGACTGGTGGCTGATGAAGTCAATGATGCAATGCAGGTAGCCAATGACTACATCTGTGCGCAATTACCGAAAAAGCCCAGTGCAGATGAGGTGGCCCGTCGGGTACAAATGTTCTATGGCGAAGTGGCCATTCCAGCCATTCGGATTTATTCTCAAGGACATGATACCGATGTCACTGCCGAACACCGGTTGCGTCTTTATCAGGGCTTGCAGTTCTTTAATCATGCGTTTCAAAAAGCCTATCCGAGTAAGATGAGTGCCGAGCAGCCCGAAGTTTATTGTGTTGGTGCGCGTTGGGAAATTGACACCCAGATTTCTGCCATGTTGGCGCATGCCCTAAATCTCAAAAATATTGCTGCCCGAAATGATCTGGATGTGCTGATTCAATCGAGTGAATCAGGAAAGGGTATTGTATTACCAGCTTCGATCAAGATTTTATGTGTGTCTATTTTTCATCATGCGCCTGCGGCACAGATTCGGTTGCTGAAATATAGACTGGCGCAGCAATATCCTGAGCTGAAAATCATTTTTGCGACTTGGAGTGTGATGCAGCTGGAGCTTCTGGATGAACTGCAACAACGTTTTGAGCTGCAGGCACTGGTCAATAATGTCGATGATCTGATTCTGACTATCGAAACTTATACCTTGAATGAAGGCGAAAGCTGGTTTGAGAATCTGGAGATCAAGAATGAAAAAGAACGGCAGCAGGCTTTAAATGAATTGGGGTTATTGGATCATCGTCATCAGACCCTTTATAAACAATATATTGAAGAAGCCCGTCAGGCTTTTGATGTCGACTACGCACAAATTTCCTGGCTGAATCAGCATGAAATGTATATTCCAATCAGTCCTTTTACTCAGGAGCCTGTTGCAACCCGACAAATGTGCAAGGATTCAGTCTGCACCCATTTGCTCTATCAGAATGAGCCTTTGGTGATAGAAGACTTGCAGCGTGACCCGCGCTTTCCACATCTGTCAGAATTAAGACAGCATCATATCCGTTTCTATGCTGGTGTGCCTTTAAAAGATAAAAATGGAATTGCGCTTGGGAGTCTATGTCTGCTGGATAAACAACCGAGACAGATGCAGGCCGAAGATATGATTCTGCTTAAGGCTTTGGCGCAGGATTTAATGGCGACCCTGAGCAATGAGCGCAAGAAAAAAGATAAACAGAAGCAGATTGAGCAGATGCAGCCTGCTACCTCGGCAAGCGTTTTAAATAAGGACTAAATGATGAAACAAAAATGGATCTACAGCATCAAAATCATGAGTATCACATTTGGTCTAGCCAGTATCAGTTCATGGAGTCTGGCTGCTATTCAGGGACTGCATTTTTTACATAAAGACTGGGAAATTTCCTGTGATAATACCGGCACCTGCCGCGCTGCCGGTTATCAATCGGATCAAGATATTGATCAGCCGGTTTCGGTGCTACTAGAGCGTGCTGCGGGTGCAAACAGTAGTATCAAAGCCCAAGTCCAGATTTTACCCTTAGCTGCTGCCACACCTACACGACAGCTTCAGCTACAAATTGCCAGCACACCTTATGGTGTGATTGGTCTGAATCGGGAGGGAATAGGGCAACTCAGTACTGATCAAACGCGAGCCTTGCTNNGCAGCGATACCGAAAATTCAGATACCAAAATATCAGTCAGGCAAAGTCACTCAAGCAAAACTGAATACGGCAACAAGTCAGCAGATGATTCGAAAACTGCAAGCCACCACCAAGGAAGATCAATGTGATTTGCTGTTTAGCCAGCGTTTTCTGGATGATGATGTTATGACCATTTATCCCATTAATGCCCAGAATCAACTGATTCAGATTCCATGCTGGCGTGGGGCTTATAATATGGGTAGTGGCTTCTGGCTGATGGATCGAAACAAGCAATTTAAACAGTTGGTGACGACCTCGGGAGAAACATTTAACCAAGGCCAGATATTTTCCGGGCATAAAGTGCGTGGTTTGGGCGATTGTCTGAGTCAGAACGAATGGGCCTGGAATGGCAAGAAATTTGTCAAAAGCTTCAGTGGTCTGACCGTACAATGTAAAGGCTTCGCCGGTGGTGCTTGGAATTTACCGACCTATGTAAGCAAAATCATTTATCAGGCCAAATAGTATTGTTTAAAAATAGCAGTGATAAAAAAGCCTGAATGACTCAGGCTTTTTTAGTTTTGATTTTAAGAAGTGTGATCTTAAAAACGCTTTGGAATTCTTTGGCCATTCGGAACAGGAATTTCAGCATTTTTTAATACCCCAAATAACCAGGTTTCAGCATGCTGTACCGCGGTTTTCAACTGATCACCCATGGCCAGACGTCCGGCAATGAAACTAGCCAATGAACAACCAGAACCATGATATTCACCTGGCAGACGTGGACAGCGAGTTTCGTTGACCAGCTCACTTGCGATATACAGGCTGTTCTGGATATAATCAGGCGTATCTTCATGCCCCCCTTTGACCAAAACAGCCTGTGCACCCATTTTAAACAATTTTTGAGTGGCCAGTTTGAGGTCTTGCTCACCCGTCAGGGCACGCAGTTCAACCGTATTTGGCGTTAAAATGGTGGCCAATGGAATCAGCTGGGTAAATGCTTTGACCAGCGTTTCCTGATTACCCAGCGAGCCGCCACTATTGGCGACCAAAACCGGATCCAGCACATACAGATAATCTGGATGTACAGTCAGAAACTCGGCCAGAGCCACGATATTGTCTGTGGTGCCTAACATGCCAGATTTTACGCAACGAATGGGCAGGTCATTGACCACCGCATTGGCCTGTGCCAACAGCAATTCTCTGGAAGTGGCTTCGAAACCAAAAACCTGCTGTGAATTTTGAATAGTGAGGGCTGTGCAGGCAATTGCCGCATGTGCACCACTTTGACCAATGGCTTCAATATCTGCTTGAAGGCCGGCTCCACCTGAAGGGTCTAAACCGGAAAAGCAAAGTACGGTAGGGCGCAAAATGATGTCCTTCATTCACTAAAATTGCATTAGTATAGGCAAATTTGAATGAACTCTCGATATTAATTTATATCGGTACTAATGAGAGGGGATGGGCGGTGATTAAGAATATTTTAATTGATCTGGATGGGACATTAACCGATCCGAAAGTGGGGATTACGACGTCTGCACGCTATGGTCTGGAAAAGATCGGTCATCCGATTAGTGACGAGATCAATATCGACTGGATTATTGGTCCGCCCTTAAAAGCTTCGCTTGCCAAAATTTTAAATGTTGAGGCCGATCATGTTCTGGCTGAACAGGCCTTGATGGGTTATCGGGAGCGCTTTGCAGTCAAGGGTCTCTATGAAAATCATGTTTTTGAGGGTGTAGCAGAAACGCTGGCAGAACTGAAACGCCGTGGTTATCGCTTGTTTGTCGCTACAGCAAAACCGACAGTGTATGCCAAACAGATTCTGGAACATTTTGATCTGGCCCAGTATTTTACCGACATTTATGG
>DFCG01000086.1:12503-13701 GCA_002367455.1 Acinetobacter sp. UBA3060
TGCGGGATTTTTGCTCTTGGATGAACATTTAAAGCGTCAAAAACCAGGTCGATGCCAGCACCACAATAATGATGATCACCAGTAAAATGTTGATGATCGTCATTCGATGTTGGGGGGGAACTCTGGCTTTGGTCACAGCATTTCCTGCATGGTCAAACAGGATGACATTTTGCACGCTACTTTCATAACCGAGTTCGAGTAACGCACGCTTTTCAACTTCGGTTAAACCGTCTTCAGGCAGATCCATAATTTGCAGCAGTGCTATAGAGCTAAATAGTTTCTTCATCATTGACGATGGTAACAGCCGTTTCAGCGTCACCGCCGCTGCATCAAAGTCGGCAATAATACTCCGCGGATGGGCATAAGGCACATCGGGTAGCAGAGTATGCGTAATCGTGCCATCTATATTCATCAGCTGCATTTTATCTTTATAGATTTGCACCCATACAGCATCTGGAAATTTCACTAATTGATCTTGCAGCATGGAGAAAGTCTGATTTTGCTGATATTTAGTCATTAAATAATCGATAAACAAATCCCGCATCAAGACGGGATTTGTAAGGTTCGGTTATTTGGCAGGAGCACCATATTCATTGTTTTGTTGCTTGGTTTCAGTTGCCCACCACCAGATCAGTACCAGTATACCAATTACGGTAAGCGTCAGTAATTGCCACCAACCAGAGCGTCCTACATCATGCAAGCGACGCGCGCCAACGGCCAGACTTGGGACTAGAAGTGCCAGATTAAGCAGGCTATTCACCAGCGGTTTAGTGCCTAAAACTGTATCAATTACCTCAGCAATAATGCCTAAAATTACACAAAACAGCATAAAGAACCAAAATTCTTTACGGCGTGCGCGGCCGGAAAAGTTTGCATAGTTGGTCAGACATTTTACAAACCAGTCAATGCTGCTGTAGTTTTCCTCGGCTTGATCCAGATTGGAATATTTGCCGAGCTGACTGGAAATTTTTTCTCCCAGATAAATAGAACTGCCTAAGGCCAGATAAATCTCAGAGGCTTCACCTGTAGTATTGACGATAAAATCGACCCGATCACCGCGTGAAGGTGGACGCTCACTACGCCAGTCCGCGCCATTAAAGCTATAGCGCTGATTATCATCCCCCGAGATAAAACCGGTATTGTGTTGAATAGAAAAATCAAGGATTGAACCTTTCATGCTTGTTCTCGTCTATTAAGC
>DFCG01000086.1:13753-17277 GCA_002367455.1 Acinetobacter sp. UBA3060
TTAAATTTAATATGATGATAAACAAATACTTATAATATTTAAATTTACAAAAAGTATATAATAATACTAATAAATACAACATTTTATTCATACTTTTTATCTATTAGTAACGATTTTTTAAAATCAACAGGCGTATAATAAAAAGCTTCATATTGTGATGAAGGTATCACATTCAATGTATCTCTCCCCATTATCGAAGGCCGTTTACCTTTGCTGTGCCTCTTTCATCTTAACCACGACCACTGTGCATGCTGAAGCTGCTTTCAGTTCGGAAAGCCCGTGGATGCTCGGTGACTGGAACGGGCAACGTACAGCACTCCAAAATCAGGGCTATGATTTCAGTTTTGGTTATACCGGTGAAATGGCAACCTTGATCGATGCGCAAAGATCTTCAAACCATAAAACTGAATATGCGGACCAGTTTGTTTTTGGGGCACATCTGGATCTGGCAAAAATTGCAGGCTGGCAAGACACCGAAGCACAAATAACAGTGACCCAGCGTAACGGTCAGTCACTGTCTCAAAGCGCTGCTGCTTTAAATGGCCATCTGAGTTCAGTGCAAGAAGTCTGGGGCCGTGGTCAAACCTGGCGCCTGACTGATTTATGGATCAAGAAAAAATTCCTGGAACAAAAACTGGATGTGAAAGTCGGACGCTTTGGTGAGGGTGAAGACTTCAATAGTTTTGACTGTGATTTCCAGAATCTGGCCCTATGCGGTTCACAAGTCGGGAACTGGGTTGGCGATCAGTGGTACAACTGGCCGGTAAGCCAATGGGCTGCACGGGTCAAATATAACCTTAACCCTGAATTTTATGCCCAGGTCGGTGCTTATGAATACAACCCTGAGAATCTGGAACGTGGTAAAGGATTTAACCTGAGTACGGATGGTTCCAAAGGGGCAATGCTTCCTGCAGAAGTGGTTTGGGCGCCTAAACTGGGTGAACAGAAACTACCGGGTGAATACCGTGCCGGTTATTACTACAGTACAGCAGAGGCTGAAGTCATTTCCAATCCAGATCAAACCGATCATCACCATGGTGGCTGGATCGTTGCCAAGCAACAATTAACTGCACATGACGGAGATGCTTCGCGTGGTTTGACCGGCTTTGTGAATGCGACAGTGCATGACTCCAAAACCAATAATGTCAGTGATATGCAAAATATCGGGCTGGTTTATAAGGGTGCAATGGATTCACGCCCTCAAGATGAAATCGCATTTGGTATTGCACGCATCAACATGAATGACGATGTCAGTCCTGACCGTCATCAAGAAATCGATGCAGAAATTTATTATGGCTTGCATGCCACCAACTGGCTCACCATTCGCCCCAATGTGCAATATGTGCGTCACGTCGGTGCGTACAAAGACGGTGAAAATGTCTGGGTGGGCGGAATCAAGTTTAATACGTCATTTTAAAACATAGTTTTTAGTTGCAAATACACTATTGAATCTCTAAGTCCTTTGTTGCAGTAATGGGCAATGCCTGCTTAAGACACTGATGTATTTATAACTAAGAATTTAACAATAAGGGTGCTCATGCCTGTCATGTGCATGGACTTTCAAAAAAACTTTTATAGGTGTTCAATATGAATACTTCATCATCAGGTTCAGTACTGAAAACAATTTTAGCGGTCATTGCCGCTGTTTTCGGTATAGGACTGCTGATTGGAGGGATTTATCTTGCAGTGCTGGGTGGGTCTTGGTACTACATCATTGCAGGTATTCTCTTTATTGCGACCGCAGTTCTCTTGTATAAACGAAAAAGTGCTGCACTTCTGGTTTATGCCATATTCGTTTTGGCGACAGTAGTGTGGGGGCTGTGGGAAGTCGGTTCAGATTTCTTTGCACTTGCGCCGCGTTTAGATATTTTAGGGCTGTTTGGTCTGGCCCTGCTGATTCCGGCTACCACACGTGGCTTTGATCATGCTAAAACCGCGAAAATTGCCTTGGGTGCTTCATTAGCCATTACCATCGCTGTCATGATTTATGCTGTATTTAATGACCCGCAAGAAATTCGCGGTGAATTAAAATCCCAGCAGCCTGCAACTCACCAGCCAATTCCCGGTGTGGCAGATGAAGACTGGCCAGCTTATGGCCGTACCCAGTCCGGTTTACGGTATTCACCGTTAAAGCAGATTAATACTGAAAACGTCAAAGATTTGCAGGTGGCTTGGGAATATCACACGGGCGAATTCAAGACTGAAAATGACTCGGGTGAAACCACCAATCAGGTTACCCCAATCAAGGTGGGTGACAATATGTACATCTGTACCACTCACCAGAAATTGACTGCGCTTGATCCGGCAACAGGTAAGGCGAAATGGACCTATGATCCAAAGCTGAAAGCTGATCATACCTATCAGCATTTAACCTGCCGTGGTGTATCTTATTATGATGTCAACAATACGGCTGGTTTTGAAAGCAGTCTTGCTGCTAAGAAAACCACATCGGCTGAATGTCCGCAAAAAGTCATTTTACCGGTCAATGATGGGCGTCTGGTTGCGGTAAATGCAACCACCGGTAAAGTCTGCTCTGACTTTGGTAAAAATGGCGAAGTCGATCTGCAAAAAGATATGCCATTCCCATATCCAGGTGGTTATATTCCAACCTCACCGCCTGTAGTAACCGGCACTACGATCATTATTGCGGGTTCAACTACAGATAACTATTCAACTGAAGAACCATCGGGTGTGATCCGTGGTTATGATGTCAATACCGGTGAACTGCTTTGGGTATTTGACACAGGCGCTGAAGATCCGAATTTGATTCCTGCACCGGGTCAAAAATTTGTACATAACTCTCCAAATGCTTGGGCACCTTTGGCCTATGATGCAGAGCTGGATATCGTCTACGTACCAACGGGTGTCGGTACCCCGGATATTTACGGTGGTCACCGGACTGAACTGGACGAGCGTTATGCCAACTCGATGCTGGCCTTGAATGCAACGACCGGTAAGCTGGTATGGAACTTCCAGACTACCCATCATGATTTGTGGGATATGGACGTACCTTCACAGCCGACATTGACCGAGATTAAAGACAAAAGTGGCAATATGGTTCCAGCCATTTATGTCTTGACCAAAACTGGGAATGCTTTTGTGCTGGATCGTCGTAATGGTAAAGCGATTGTGCCGATTACCGAGAAACCGGTACCACAATCTGTGAAACGTGGACCCCAAACCAAAGGTGAGTTCTATTCTAAAACTCAACCGTTCTCTGATTTTAATCTGGCGCCACAAGATAAATTGACCGATAAACAGATGTGGGGTGCGACCATGTTTGACCAGTTGGTCTGCCGTGTTGCATTCCATAAACTGAATTACGATGGCATTTATACACCACCTTCTGAAAATGGGACACTGGTCTTCCCGGGCAATTTGGGTGTGTTTGAATGGGGTGGTATGTCGGTGAATCCGGACCGTCAAATTGCATTAACCAACCCGATTGGCCTGCCATTTGTATCAAAACTGATTCCTCAAGATCCGAACCGTCCTAAGACGGCTAAAGGTGCAGGTACAGAAGC
>DFCG01000086.1:17303-23133 GCA_002367455.1 Acinetobacter sp. UBA3060
GTGAACAACGGTGATGAGTTGTGGAAAGGCCGTCTACCTGCAGGTGGTCAGGCTACACCAATGACCTATGAAGCCAATGGCAAGCAGTATGTGGTCATTATGGCAGGTGGTCATGGTTCCTTTGGGACTAAAATGGGCGACTCTCTGGTGGCTTATGCCTTGCCAGATAATAAATAGTTGAACTTTTAATTCAGTATAAAAAAGCCTGATTCGTCAGGCTTTTTTATACGCTATTGTTGAATGCCTACATCGAGTTTTAAGGACACAGAGAAATGATGTTGATTTGTTGCTGAAAGCTCAATTTCATTCAGATCGCATTAAAATAATATGCTTTGTATATGGCTGATTTTAAGCGAAATTCAGATAAAGGATTAATCAAGTCTGAATTTATCGAACACAGAATTTTTAAGCTCAAAATATTTCTATTCATTGAGCGAACTATATGTCATCGAATCAGCGCATTTACTGGATATCGATGCTTAAAAAAAATGAATTGAATCATGAGATGTACGCCATCTCGATAAGGTATTTGCCGCATTAAACCACTTTCAAATAAGGCCTGTTATTTATGTATCAAAGCCCGAAATTTCCATTCGTGAGATCGACCTTGTCATGCCTGATTGCTTGCGTAAGTCAGCATATTTATGCAGAAAATGACATACAAGAAGTCCAAAGGTTAGACACGATTGTCATTCAAGCGACCCGTACCGATCGGGAGCGATTGACCACACCGGCGTCAGTGTATTATCTGAATCAAGAACAAGATAACAGCCTGAATGTGAACCTTTCTGAAACATTAAAAGGTGTTCCGGGATTACAGTTAAATAATCGTGAAAACTATGCCCAAGACCTGCAAATTTCGATGCGAGGCTTTGGGGCACGTTCCAGTTTTGGTGTGCGTGGTGTGCGTTTATATGTAGATGGAATCCCTGCAACAATGCCGGATGGACAGGGGCAAACCTCGAATATTGACTTGAATAGTCTGGACCATATTGAAGTATTGGGTGGTGGATTTTCATCGCTCTATGGCAACTCTTCGGGGGGAACGATTTTAACCACCACGCGAGAGGGGCAAGGTGCTGATTCGATTGAACTGGGGCATTCTGCTGGTAGTCAAAATAAAGGGCAGACCAAGCTGGTTTTGCAAGGTGGTTCAGAAAATGCCGATGAACCAGCTTATATCATCAGCTCGTCTTATTTTGATACCAATGGTTACCGTGACCACAGCAGTGCACATAAAGTTCTGAATAATGCCAAGCTGACCTGGGATCTGGAAGATGGTTCTAAAATCAACTGGATGAATAACTACGTTAAAATTGCTGCAAATGATCCGGGCGGTCTAGAGAGAAAGGATTGGAAAGCAAATCCTAAACAAGCAGTAAAAAATGTATTAGATTTCAATGCGCGCAAAGAAATTGAACAGGTTCAAACGGGTCTAACCTGGAATAAACCGATCAATGACCAGCATGAACTGTATGGTATGGCCTATTGGGGACAGCGTGAAGTTACACAATATCAGTCTATTCCGAAGTGTGCATATGTGAAAGATACGAATATTTGTATTCCTAGGACTATTCAGCAGGCAGCAAATCACCCGGGTGGTGTAATTGATTTTGACCGTAATTTTTATGGGACAAATTTACGCTGGACGGGTAAAGATATTCTGTCCAATACCAAACTGATTGCAGGTGTCGCCATTGATGCCATGACCGAAGACCGTAAAGGCTATCAAAACTTTTTAGGTGATCGCTTGGGGGTTAAAGGTGAACTGCGTCGAGATGAAGACAATACCCTGTGGAATTTAGATCCGTATTTGCAAGCTTCTTATCACTTTGCTCCCGATTGGACTTTAGATGCAGGGCTACGTTATAGCAATGTGCATTTCAAAACCAAAGATCACTATATCGTTGATGCTGATGAGGAAGACGATAGAAATGGTAATAACTCAGGTAAAACTACTTATGAGAAATTACTACCTTCACTGGCTCTAAGTTGGCAAATTCTACCTGAACTGATGGCCTATACCAGCTATGCCCAAGGCTTTGAAACTCCAACTTTTACCGAAATGGCTTATCCAGCGGATGGTAGTAGCCGCACATTTAATCTAAAAGCAGCAGAAAGTGAAACCTATGAGATGGGGTTGAAGTCTGCAAATACATTAGGTGATTTTACTGTTGCAGTTTTTCAGACCCAAACTAAAAATGACATTGTCTCGGCAGGAAGTGAGGGAGGACGTGCGACTTTCCGAAACGCAGATAAAACTTTAAGAGAAGGTATTGAACTCTCCTGGAACAAAAACCTTTGGCGTGACCTCACTGCACAGGCCAGCTATAGCTATATAGATGCTACTTTTGATGCTGACATTCCCGCAATCGGTACAGTTGCTGCTATTGCAGCCGGAAACTATATTCCGGGGATTGCCAAAAATCAGGCATTTTTAAGTCTGGGCTGGAAGCCTGAAAGTGGCTTACATGCAGGACTCGATGTGCGTTACTCCGATAAGATTTATGTGAATGACTTGAATTCGGATGCTGCACCAAGCTACACAGTCGCTGGTGCCAATGTAGGTTATCACTGGAAAATGCAAGATTGGGCGGTGAATACTTTTGCGCGTGTCGATAACCTGTTTGATAAAGATTATTCTGGTTCGGTGATTGTCAATGAAAGTAATAGCCGTTTCTTTGAGCCGGCAGAAGGGCGGAACTGGAGCGCTGGTCTGAGTGTGACAAAAGAATTTTAATTGAAATGATTTAGGGCTGTTAAATTTTCAAAATAAAAAATCCCGTTTCCTGAGCGGGATTTTTAATATTTAAGTTTTGAAAAGTTGATCAGAGGATTTGAGATAAAACTAGATCTTTTGCTGATTTACCCGTTTCGATAATTCCTCGGCACTTTCGACTCGTTCAGAATATCGATTGTTGAGATCAGCAGACTGAACTTGGTGTAAGATTGTGTCGACCATCAGAAGTTGTTTTAGATATTATTTCTGCTCCACAGCGCGCAGCTTTTAGCAAGGAAAATGGGGAAATGATTATTGATGAAGCAGGGAATCGGTTGAAATAAATTTCAGAATTTAAGCAGATCAATCAGATCATAAAAAAGCCACCGCAGGGGTGGCTTTTTATTTAAAGTTAAAATGACAGATATCGTGTCATTTTAAGCTCAACCTTACCAGCTTAACGCACCGCCAGTTTGGTAATCTGTTACGCGCGTCTCGAAGAAATTCTTCTCTTTACGCAAGTCCATCATTTCTGACATCCACTGGAACGGGTTATTCACACCAGCAAACTGTTCAGGCAAGCCTAATTGCGCCAGACGACGGTTAGCAATGAACTTCAGGTATTCTTCCATCATGCCAGCATTCATACCGAGTACACCGCGTGGCATCGTGTCACGTGCATATTCGATTTCCAGCATCGTACCTTCAAGAATCATCTGGATGATTTCTTCCTGGAATTCAGTGGTCCATAGACCCGGGTTTTCGATCTTGATCTGGTTGATCATATCGATACCGAAGTTCAGGTGCATTGACTCATCACGCAGGATGTACTGGAATTGCTCGGCAACACCATTCATCTTGTTACGACGGCCCATAGACAGAATCTGGCTGAAACCGCAGTAGAAGAANNTTTTGAAAGTAGGATCACTTAAAGACTGAGTATATTTCAGGCCCCACGCCGCTTTACGTGCCACTGACGGAACTTCGCGGTACATGTTGAAGACTTCGCCTTCATCCATACCTAACGACTCGATACAGTACTGGTAAGCGTGTGTGTGAATCGCTTCTTCAAATGCCTGACGCAAGATGTACTGACGGCATTCAGGGTTGGTAATGTGACGGTAAATCGCCAGTACCAGATTGTTTGCAACCAGTGAATCGGCAGTCGAGAAGAAACCAAGTGAACGCATCACAATGGTACGTTCATCTTCAGTCAAGCCATTTTCAGACTTCCACAGCGCGATGTCGTGGTTCATGTTGACTTCTTGCGGCATCCAGTGGTTTGCACATCCGTCCAGATACTTCTGCCAAGCCCATTCGTATTTGAATGGAACAAGCTGGTTCAANNAGGCCTGGAGCAACATCAAGCTGCTCTAGGGAAGCAGATGCTCTTGCCAGCGAATCGGTTGGATTTGATCCTCGGTTTTGAGTGGCTCTAAGGGGTTGTGCAGCTGCCACATCCGGCGATGCGTTGCCTGCATCAGATACCATCTGTGAATTAGTCGCTTTTTGCGGCTCGACGGGCGCAGGCTGCTGTTCAGGTGCAGCCGGTTTTTGCGAATCATCTTCGAAATCGTCCCAACTTAGGATAGACATATCAATTCTCTCAAATTATACGCTTCACTTATGTACATTGGACTATCTGGTGTTTAAAGAAACAACGAACATTTGTTAAGCGAGGCGATTTAGTTTTTAATAAATTTGGAATGTATTGTAGTTTTGATCGCGAAAACTTAATAGGTAATAAGATTTTTTTTGATGAAAAAACGACTATGGTTCTTCTATTCTTTTGTTTTTTAAGTAGAATTTCTTTATTGGTTTTTCCGTTGAAAAAAATAATAAAATCAATCGGTTATAGTTTTTTTAAAAACAGAACAACCCCGATTAAATCGAGGTTGTTTTTTAAGAGATAAATTAGCCTTTTATGTTTCTTGGATCATTTCCTGGGGAAATTGTGTCTTTTTGACGAATCAATTGATTAGTACCTTTGATTGTCAATTCTCCTCCGCCAGAGTTTTTTAACATAGTTTTAGCTGAGTTTATTGCATCACGTTGTGTTGAGTGAATGGATGAAGCGGTAGAATTACCATTTGCTTTATTTACCCATTCATTTCCACGTTGATATACCATGCGGTCATTTGATTTGCTCATGAGAATACTCCTAAATTTGAGCTTTCAACAAAGGCTAATTTGACGATTGCTTTAAACTAGTTCAGAATATTCCCTAGCTTTTTGGTAAAAAAGTTATCGCCCTAAAGACAGCCTAATGATCTTTAGGGAAAAGGGGAGCATCGTTGACGCGATGTTCCCTTTTTTCATTTTCGACAATCAGCTAATCTGCTGACATAATCAAAAGAAGTAATTCGTCTAAAGAAAACTACTTATTTTGTTTACGCTGCTGGCGAACTTTGAGCCAGAAATAAGCAATTGGTAAATAAAAGGTAATGCCAAAGGAAATCAGCAATGCCGCAAGTCCTAACATGTAGTTGTGAGTCATATGGGGCATTGAGGTTTCCTTATTTGTATTAAATTCTAAATCCTCCCCAAACCCCTCCTTTAATAAAGGAGGGGCTTCCATCCACCTATTTTGATTTCTGGAAGTCCCCCTTTATAAAAGGGGGATTTAGGGGGATTCTAGAAACTCGCCAATTACTGACAAGCCTCACAATCAGGGTTGTCAATTGAACATGCCATTGGCACTGGCGCCGCTTGAGCAAAACCTTCTTCCTCTGCAGGAGCTTCAGGTTTTTGCGCTTCAACGACAGGAGCTGCTGCTACAACAGGCGCCGCAACAGTTGCAGGTTTAACTGCGTTCAATGCGCCAGTGTTAATGGTTGATTTCTCAGCAGAAGTCGCACCCAATGCACGAAGGTAATAAGTCGTCTTAAGACCACGTAACCAGGCCATCTTGTAAGTGATGTCCAGTTTCTTACCGTTTGCACCAGCGATGTAAAGGTTAAGAGACTGAGCCTGATCGATCCATTTTTGACGACGTGATGCAGCATCCACGATCCAGCGAGTTTCAACTTCAAACGCAGTCGCGAAGATGGCTTTAAGCTCTTCCGGAATACGGGAAATCTTCTGCACAGAACCTTCGAAGTGTTTCAGGTC
>DFCG01000086.1:23167-27996 GCA_002367455.1 Acinetobacter sp. UBA3060
GCAGTCGGAGCAATTGCCATCACATTCGAGTTACGCATACCGTCTTTTTGAACTTTGGCACGTAAAGTATCCCAGTCCAGACGTTGAGTGCGGTCGACTTCGAACATGCGTTCTGGACGAGTTTTCGCAACCAGATCAAGCGAGTCGATTGGCAGGATACCTTGATCCCACAATGAACCTTTGAATGTTTCGTATGTACCACGTTCAACAGCCAAATCGCTAGATGTTGAAATCGCGTAGTACGAAATCACTTCCATCGATTCATCAGCAAACTCAACCGCAGCATCAGAACCATAAGCCAGGTTCATCTCATACAGTGCATCCTGGAAGCCCATGATACCCATACCAACCGGACGGTGTTTCAGGTTCGAGTTACGTGCTTGCGGAACAGCGTAGTAGTTGATGTCAATCACGTTATCGAGCATACGAACGGCTGTTTTAACCGTACGTGCCAGTTTTTCGCGATCAAGAACACCACCTTGAACGTGTTGTACCAGGTTGATTGAACCCAGGTTACATACTGCGATTTCTTCTTTGCTGGTGTTCAGCGTGATTTCTGTACACAGGTTAGAAGAGTGAACCACGCCTACGTGTTGCTGTGGTGAACGCAGATTACATACGTCTTTGAATGTGATCCACGGGTGACCTGTTTCAAACAGCATCGACAGCATTTTGCGCCACAAATCTTTTGCACGGATTTTCTTGTGCAACATGTTTGTTTCTTTGGCAATCGCTTCGTAATGTGCATAACGCTCAGCGAATGCAGCACCAGTCAAATCATGCAGATCAGGCGTTTCAGAAGGCGTGAATAAAGTCCATTCTGCATCTTCGAATACACGTTGCATGAACAGGTCAGGAACCCAGTTCGCAGTGTTCATGTCATGGGTACGACGACGGTCATCACCGGTGTTCTTACGCAGTTCAAGAAATTCTTCGATGTCCAGGTGCCAGGTTTCAAGGTATGCACATACTGCACCTTTACGCTTACCGCCCTGGTTAACCGCAACAGCTGTATCGTTCGCTACTTTAAGGAACGGAACAACACCTTGTGACTTACCGTTAGTGCCTTTGATGTATGAGTTCAAGGCACGAACTGGCGTCCAGTCATTACCCAAACCGCCTGCCCATTTAGACAGCATTGCGTTATCACGCATCGCGCCATAAATGTCATACAGATCATCATCAATGGTTGTTAAGTAGCAGCTAGACAACTGTGGACGTAACGTACCTGAGTTAAACAGGGTAGGCGTCGAAGCCATGTAATCGAAGCTAGACAATAAGTTATAGAACTCAATCGCGCGGTCTTCACGGTTTTCTTCATTGAGCGACAAGCCCATAGAAACACGCATAAAGAACAATTGCGGAAGTTCGAAACGCACACCATCTGAATGGATGAAGTAACGGTCAAATAAGGTTTGCAGACCCAGGTAAGTAAACTGGTTAGAACGTTCCGGTTGAATCGCAGCAGCCAGTTTCGCCAGGTCAAAGTTCAACAATTCTGGAGAAAGCAGCTCAAGCTCAATCCCTTTTTTCAGGTAAGTTTCCAGCGCATCGCCTTCAACTGTATCTACAGGTAGACCCAGGAATTTCAAACCAGTCGCAACCAGGTCATCACGCAATAAACGTGCAGTCACATACGTATAGTTAGGCTCTTGCTCGATACGGGTACGGGTCGCCATCATCATCGTGGTCGAGATGTCAGACTCTTTTACGCCGTTGTACAAGTTTTTCACAGTCTCATCGACAATGGCTTGTACATCAATCCCTTCAAGGCCTTCTGCTGCTTTAGTAACATGCGCAGTTAAAGCACTTAAATCTAGTGGCTTGAGTTTGCCTTCAGCGTCGGTAATTTGCAGGGTCGGGTGATGATGAGCACCTAACTGTTTACGTGCTTCAGAACGTTGTTCACGGTAAATGACATAAGAGCGTGCAACTTTCTGTTCGCCCGTACGCATTAGCGCAAGTTCAACTTGGTCTTGAATTTCTTCAATATGAATCGTTCCGCCAGAAGGTAAACGACGTTTAAAGGTATTTAATACCATTTCCGTCAGTTGCTCGATACGATCATGGATCCGGCTCGAGTCAGCGCTTTGTTGGCCTTCAACCGCCAAAAACGCTTTACCAATTGCGACAGAAATTTTTTCTGCATCAAAAGCGGCAACATCACCGGTGCGTTTAATCACCTGAAGTTGACCAGGAGTTGAAGTGATTACGCTCATGTTAGCATAGCTCCGTTGTCATCTATTTTTATGTTTATAGACCGTTTGAACTGGGCAAAATTTATGCCACAGTGTTTGAGGAATAAACACAAGACCTAGTGGTTTTAAAATTAATTGAACACAAGATACGGGAAAATTTAGGGTAGATCAATATTGACATTTAGCTAAATATTTTTCTTAAGTTGTGCTTTAATCCTTGTAAAAATATCGCTATTTTTATTGATTTTTGTATAAGCCTTATCAGGCAAGGCATAGCATAACAAAGTCAAAAGAAAGTGCTTATAGATAACACTGTGGATAACTAAAAAGTGCTGAATCAAGCAGTCATATTTTGTCCATGTAATAGTTGTGTAAATCGCAACTCAGATCTAAGCCACTGTTTCAAGCATAATTGTCCAAAAAATGCACGATAAAATATTACAAAATGCTATCTTGATGTATCAGTTTGGTGAACGCTATCTTGTTTACAATGTAAACGTGTGTATATTGCAAGCATATTAAAAACGTATCTATTGGATTTCAAAAGGATACGCCTATAGCGTAGATCCACCAAATAAGGGGCAATACATGAGCCAAGAAGAAAAGTTACCCAAGATTTTAATTGTTGAAGATGACGAGCGTCTTGCTCGTTTAACGCAAGAATACCTCATTCGTAACGGACTTGAGGTGGGGGTAGAGCCGGATGGTAACCGTGCCATTCGTCGGATTATTGCCGAGCAGCCAGATATGGTGGTGCTGGATGTGATGTTNNGACAAGGTGCCTGAAGATGAAGTGGCACAGCGCATCGAATTTGATGATCTGGTCATCGACAATGGCGGCCGTTCAGTGACCTTAAATGGCGATCTGGTTGATTTTACCAGCGCAGAATATGACCTGTTATGGTTGCTTGCATCGAATGCTGGCCGTATTCTCTCTCGCGAAGATATTTTCGAGCGTTTACGTGGTATCGAATATGATGGCCAAGACCGTTCAATCGATGTGCGTATTTCTCGTATCCGTCCAAAAATCGGTGACGATCCAGAAAATCCGAAGCGTATTAAAACAGTACGTAGTAAGGGTTATCTTTTTGTTAAAGAGACCAATGGTCTTTAAGCAAATGTGGTTTGTTGCTTGAACAAGCAGGATAAATTATAGGTGTTTAAACACAGTATATTTTTGCGTATATACGCAGGACTCGTCATCCTTGTCGTCTTGGTGGCGGTGTTCGGCTATTTGTTGGTACAGATTATCAACTATCAGCGTGCGCAAGAATATCGCGAATCCCTGACTGATGGTATGGCGTATATCATCAGTGAAGGGGTCGCACGCCAGCCAAATCTCCAGCAAAAGATGGATTGGGTTTCTGATGCCTCCGATTTGCTGGAATTACCTATCCATTATGTAGAAGCCAGTAAGGTCGATATTACCCGTGCTGAAGGGCGCCGTATTGCCGAACGTAAGGCGGTGGTGCGTTGGGACGCCGAATCAGGTATTGCCTATATTGTGGTTGGGCTGCGCGATGACCCGGGTCATTACCTTTATATTAAGGCCGACAGTATTACTGAGCGCCAGATGAAGGCCTTACCAGTCTTTATCCTGGACTATCTGGTCTACTATCCAGGTCAGGAAAAAGAATATCTGGCTCGTATTCAGGATTATTTTTCTTATCCGGTTTCTATCGAAAATGTCCAGAATCTACCTTTAGACTCCGAGCAAATCGGACGTCTGCGTCTGGATCACAGCATCATTTTATACCGCGACAATGCCTCTATTCGTGGTACCACAATTTCAATTATTTCACCGATTCCTGGTTCGACCTCGCAAGTATTGGTCATGGGGCCGGTACCCTTGTTTAACTGGATGCCATTCCAGTTGGCGACCGGTATTACCTTATTAAGCCTGTTTGTGTTGAGTCTGGGTGTTTATGGTCTGCTTGTGCCAATGCAGCGTAAGTTGCGTGAAGTCAGCTATGCCTTAAACAAAATGAAATCGGGAAACATGTCATTGCGTCTTCCTGTGGAAGGTAGTGACGAGATGTCTACACTGGCCTCTAGCTATAACAATATGTCAGATCATATCCAGCGTTTGATCGAAGCACAGCGTGAGCTGATGCGTGCAGTGTCGCATGAGTTGCGTACACCGGTGGCACGGATCCGCTTTGGTGTGGAAATGATGGCGGATGAAGATGACTATGATTATCGTCTGCAACAGGTGGAGCAGATTGATAAAGATATTGAAGCGCTGAATACCTTGATTGATGAGATCATGACCTATGCCAAACTGGAACAGGGCATGCCGTCGATTGAGTTTGAGCAAATCGATCTGTATGACGTACTGAATCAGGTGGCACAAGAAACTGAAGCGCTGAAAACCCAGAAAATCATCGAATTACATCCAATGCCTGTTGCGGTCACAGTAGAGGCGGAGCGTCGTTATCTGCATCGTGTAATTCAGAATCTGGTCGGCAATGCTGTACGTTATTGCGATAATAAAATCTTGATTAGCGGCGGTCTGGATCAGGATGGTCAGGCCTATGTTTGCGTTGAAGATGACGGGCCGGGGATTCCAGAAATAGATCGTGCCCGCATTTTTGAAGCCTTTGCCCGACTGGATGATAGCCGTACCCGTGC
>DFCG01000158.1:0-5179 GCA_002367455.1 Acinetobacter sp. UBA3060
GATTCATTCACAGCCTGTTCAAGGTTTGCAACCTTACCGACACGGCGTTCACGTAGGACTTGGCTGTTGTTAATGAGTGCCAAACCTGCTGAATCATAACCACGGTATTCCAGGCGTTTTAAGCCTTCAATCAAAATATTGGTAATGCTACGTTCTGCAATGCCACCAACGATACCACACATATTTGTTCCCCTTATTTCTTGATTTTTTGCGGACGTGGATAGTTTTCTTTGGCAAATTGCTTAGAGCGCTCTACTGCCAAACTGTTGTCTTCCACATCACGGGTAATCGTTGAGCCTGCACCCACTGTGGCGCCATTGCCAATTTTCACGGGTGCCACCAATGAACTGTTCGAGCCAATAAAGGCCTGATCACCAATAATCGTTTTAAATTTATTCGCACCATCATAATTACAGGTAATGGTCCCTGCACCGATGTTTGAGCCACTGCCAATTTCTGCATCACCCAGGTAGGTAAAATGGTTGGCTTTCGAACCTAGACCAATCGTGGTATTTTTGACTTCAACGAAGTTGCCGATATGCACTTCATTGGCCAGTTTTGCACCCGGACGCAGTCGTGCAAAAGGTCCAATCTGGGTATCTTCACCCACGATGGCGCTGTCGAAAATGCTATATGGCTGCACTTTAGTACCGGCTGCAATCTTGGTATTCTTGATAATACAGCCGGCGCCAATTTCAACGTTGTCGCCTAGCTCGCAATCACCTTCGATAATCACATTGATATCAATGCGGACATCCTGGCCAACAGTTAAATTGCCACGCAGGTCAAAGCGGCTTGGATCAATCAGATGTACACCTTGCTGCATCAGCTGTTTTGCTTGATAAGCCTGGAACTGACGCTCTAAAGCAGCCAACTGCACACGGTCATTTACCCCTTCAACTTCAAAAGCCTGCTCAGGTTCTACCGATGCAACTTGCATACCATCTGCCAAAGCCATCGCGACAATATCAGTCAGGTAATATTCACCCTGCGCATTGTCATTGCTTAAATTTGGCAGCCATTCATGTAATTTAGCATTGCTGACGGCATAAATACCGGTATTGATTTCCTTGATCTGACGCTGNNGCATCGAGTAATTTTTGCAAGGTCACAGGATTAATGCAGGGTACATCGCCGGAAAGAATCAGCGATACGCCGTCGTGAGGCAGGACAGGCAAGGTCATCTGCACCGCATGGCCGGTACCCAGCTGTTCAGCCTGTTCGACCCATTTAATCTCTTGTTGTGCAAATGCTGTTTGAACCCGGTCACCACCATGACCATAAATGGTAATAATATTATCTGCGTTTAATTTTTTTGCCGTTTCAATGACATGACCCAGTAAAGAACGTCCTGCAAGGGGTTGTAATACTTTCGGTAAGCTTGAACGCATACGCGTGCCTTTACCTGCAGCAAGAATAATAACAGTCGTTGACATGTTCTAATCCTAAATATGGCTTATGCCACGATGAAGTAAAAATAAAGCAAAATACAAAGAGCCGCCCAAAGGCCGGCAATAATGTCATCCAGCATGATGCCGAAGCCACCAGCCACTTGACGATCAATCACCCTGATCGGCCAAGGTTTCCAGATATCAAATAACCTGAACAGGGCAAAACCGACGAGCAACCATAACCAGTTCATCTGGCCTAAATAGATCAGGGGCAAAAATGTGATGGATTGTCCGGCAAATTCATCCCAGACGATGCGGCCATCATCATGTACACCCATGACTCTAGCAGTATGCCCGCAGATATATATGCCAACCAGGGACATGATGGCAATGGCAAAAACACTGTTTAGAAAACCAAGATGCAGCCAAATAGGAATAAATAAAAGTGCAAAGGCCGAACCAAAGGTACCGGGTGCTTTAGGTGCCAGACCAGAACCAAAACCAACCCCACTAAAGACAATCAGTCGGTCGATCCATGACATGGCTTTAAAATTAATCGCAGGTTTATGCAAAATGTTGATACCCATTAAATTGAAGTGAATGATCTACGCCATCTTTTTCAAAAGTTAAGCCGTGTTGCTGCTGAATTGTGCCGATCATACTAATCGAAACATCAAGTTGTTTTTGCAATAATTTTTGGTAATTTTGCGGGCTTATTGTAAAGCATAATTCGTAATCATCGCCACCAGCGAGGGCATATTGCCATTTTTGCTCATCGTTTAAAGCATGCAGGGTGGGACTGATCGGCAGGTTTTCAAGTTGCAGCTTGGCACCGACTTGAGAGGCTTTGAGAATATGTCCAAGATCTTGGGCCAAACCATCCGAGATATCAATCATGCTATGCGCCAGACCTTTTAGGGCGGCACCGAGCTGACAACGTGGCGTTGGATAGTCCAGACGTTTTTGTAGTGGATGACCAAGATGCTGTAGTGCAAAAGCTGCATCACCGACAGTTCCACTGACACAGATCAAATCACCCGGTTTTGCACCTGAGCGTGTAATGGCTTGACCAATGTCCACCCAGCCTAATGCAGTAACAGACAGGGTCAAATGAGGACTTTGAGTGGTATCACCACCGATTAAGTTCACGCCAAATTGATCACAGCAATCGTACAGACCCTGACTAAAAGCTTTTAGCCAGTCATGATCAATTTGGGGTAGGCTCAATGCCAGAAGAATACTATGCGGTTTTGCACCCATCGCGGCAATATCGGAAAGATTAACAGCAACCGATTTCCAGCCAATGGCATGCGGATTTGTATCGAGAGGAAAGTGTCGTCCGGCAACCAGTGTATCGGCACAGATGACCAGTTGTTGCTGAGGCGGAGGGGTGAGCAAGGCTGAATCGTCACCGACGCCTAAATCGACAGAATGGGTATTCTTGCGATTGAAATAGGTGTCGATAATCGAAAATTCAGCCATACAACAATTCGACTTTAATTAGTTGGCTTGTTGCTTTTCTGCTGCACGTAAAGTTGTCGCTAAACGATCCAATACACCATTGATGTATTTATGGCTATCGGCACCGCCAAAATGTTTAGCCAACTCGATCGCTTCATCTAGAACGACGCGATATGGAATCTCAAGATGTTCTTTGAGTTCATATGCACCAAGGCGAAGGGTCGCAAGTTCAACACCGTCAAGTGCTGAAAGTTCGCGATCGAGTACCGGGATTAAGAGCGCATCCAATGCTTCATGATTGGCAACCACTTGAGTCAACAATTCATGATAATAGCTCAGATCCACTTTGTGCATGGCATTTTCCACACGCGTACGTGCTTCAATCTCATGCACCGGATTGTGGCTCATTTGCCATTCATAAATTCCTTGTACAGCAAAGCGACGTGCTTTACGTTTTGCTGCATAAGTTGCTTGAAGTGTTTGCGACATAGCGTTAAATAGCCTTTAACAAGTTAACCATTTCAATCGCAGTCAGGGCAGCTTCGCTACCTTTATTGCCTGCTTTTGTTCCAGAGCGTTCAATCGCTTGTTCAATACTGTCCGTAGTGAGTACACCGTTAATGACAGGTAAGCCAGTGTCCAGGCCAACCACGCCCAAACCTTTGGCACATTCGCCTGCAACGAAATCGAAGTGAGGCGTGCTACCACGAATCACGGCGCCAAGCGCGATGATGGCATCGAAACGATCTGAAGCTGCCAGTTTTTTCGCAACTACAGGAAGTTCCCAGGCACCAGGTGCATGAACAACAGTGATATTATCCTCTGATACACCATGACGTTTCAATGTATCAATGGCACCTTCTAACAGATGTTCAACCACAAAGCTGTTAAAACGACCAACTAAAATCGCATAACGGTCTTCGTTCGCGAGATGTAACATACCTTCAATACGGCGAACTGCCATAACAACCTCGATAATTTCTTAAGATGTTTGTTGTGCGGTGATGTATTCCACCACTTCTAAGTTAAAGCCTGACAGGGCATTGAAACGCAATGGAGAGCTGAGCAGCTTCATTTTTTCAACGCCTAGATCACGCAAAATTTGTGCACCCACACCAATGGTCTGATACTGCTGAGACAGTGCAGAATTTGATTTTACATTTTTTGGTGCTTTAAGGGTATCTAATGCTGGACCCAAATCCTGTAAATGGCGTTGACCAATCCAGACCAGTACACCACGATCACTATTGGAAATTTCTTTCAGGGCACGATCCAGGTTCCAGGCCGGTTCGCCATCCTGTTTTTTCAGTTTGAGCAAGTCGCGAGTCGGGTTAAAACCATGTACACGCACTGTGGTCACGCCATCTTTAGGCTCACCTTTGACCAGGGCCAAATGAATATCCGGGTTGCCCAGTTCACGATAGCGATACAGGTCAAAGCTACCGTATTCAGTATCAATACTTTGCTGATCGATACGCTCAACCGTCTGTTCATTGGTCATGCGGTAATGAATCAGATCGGCAATCGTTCCGATTTTCAGGCCATGCTTTTCAGCAAACACTTCAAGATCCGGACGGCGCGCCATGGTGCCATCTTCATTGATAATTTCACAAATCACAGAAGCCGGTTCCAGTCCTGCTAAACGGGAAAGGTCACAACCTGCCTCAGTATGTCCGGCACGGTGCAAGACACCGCCTGGCTGCGCCATCAGCGGGAAGATATGTCCTGGCTGTACAATATCTGCCGGTTTGGCATGAGCAGCCACAGCAGTTTGAATCGTGTGCGCACGTTCAGCCGGAGAAATACCGGTAGAAATACCTTCAGCCGCTTCAATCGACAGGGTGAAATTGGTCCCATGCTGGGCACCATTGGCATCCACCATTAACGGCAGATTCAACTGCTGGCAACGCTCTTTACTTAAAGTCAGGCAGACCAGACCACGTGCATGGGTGATCATGAAGTTGATGTCTTCAGGACGTACGTGTGTGGCAGCAATCACCAAATCGCCTTCATTTTCACGGTCTTCATCATCCATCAGGATGACCATTTTTCCTGCACGGATATCTGCTACAAGCTCTTCAACAGTATTGAGCGGCATCAACCTTCACCTTCTTTTTTGATCTTGATCAGACCGAATCATGACATTATTGGGTACATAGTCTAACGCTTTTTGCGCAATTTTGCCTATGCTTATTGCTTTCCCTCTAGTGGTTCATTGTTATACACAGTCTTGATAAACATGAAAAGCCGACTTTAAATGAAAGCCTGGGCTTTATGCAGGTTTTTTGAGCAATTAAAAAGCATAAAAAATGAGAAACTTAGGTGAA
>DFCG01000149.1:0-8895 GCA_002367455.1 Acinetobacter sp. UBA3060
TATGTCCAAGAATCAGCTTTGCTTAGATGAGCAACTATGTTTTCCTATTTATGCTGCATCTAATTTAATCGTAAAAGCTTATCGCCCTTTTCTTACACCTCTCGGACTTACTTATCCTCAATATTTAGTAATGTTGGTTTTGTGGGAAAAAGACTGTGTAAGTGTGGGTGATCTTGGACAAATTTTACATCTTGATAGTGGAACATTAACCCCACTATTAAAAAGAATGGAGACATCTGGTCTAATTAATCGATCACGTGATCCTAATGATGAAAGACGAGTTCTTATTTCATTAAAAGATAAAGGGCGAGACTTATCTGCTGAAGCAGAAAAGATTCCTAAAGAGCTTACCAAGAACATTGAGTTTGCTAACTTAAATCAATTACGAGATGAATTAAAAGCATTAGTTAATCTATTATCAGAAAGAATTTGAGACCTCTTTTACATCTGGTCTAAAAGCAATCTATCAGACAAGCACAGAGGACAATGCATTAAAGTCCCTAGATATCTTGTGTGATCAATGGAATCAACAATATCCAAAAATTGGTGAATCTTGACAGGAAAATTGGGAAAATATACGAACGATCTTTAGCAATCCAGCTGAAATAGGTCATGTAATTTATACGAGGAATTCGATTGAATCGTTGAATAGCGTAATCCGCCATTCAGCTAAAAAGAGAAAGATCTTCTCTTCTAATAATTCAGTGAAAAAGGTCATTTACTTAGCTGTACTAGCTCAAACCTGAGCTGACAGTTACCCATTTTTTATTGTGCCCTATCTCAGAGCACTCAGTGCTGGACAAACCGTACATCAGACAGTTGAGCTAGTGAAAGCAGTCCGTCTACAGGATGACACAACTCCGATTGTTTTCATGACCTATTTAAATCCGATCATGCAATATGGTTTCGAGAAACTGGTTGTGCATACCGAAAATCTGATTGATGGGATCCTGATTCTGGATGCACCCTATGAATATCGGGAACAATTTAAACTGCGATTAACTGAAAAAACATGCATTTAATCGCAATGACCGCACCAACTACCCTTGTTGAGAGGGTGAAATAAATCTCGGCAAGCGCGACAGAATTTTTATATCATGTTGCGGAAAATGGCCTCACCGGAGGCAATTTGAATCTACCCAATCTTGAAAAAAAGATCGCTGATAGGTGATCTGAACAGTCTTGATCAGTTTTCACCTGCGGCTAAAGATCAAAATGATCTAGAATTTTTATAAGCCAACTGATAAAAAGACTCTACATGAGAAAGATTATTAGTTATTATTTGTTAAAGAAAATAGCACGATGAGTTCAATATGAATGCCTATGCAGAACATTCAGCCAATGTCTTAACAATTTATAACTTAAGCAAGAAATTCGGCTCACGTTTTGCTGTCAATCAAGCGACATGGTCTGCAACAAGCGGACAAATCATTTGCTTACTCGGACATTCCGGTTGTGGTAAAACAACCATGCTACGTTTGATTGCAGGTATGGAAACCCCAACGAGTGGCTCGATTCAGCTTGAACACAACGTTTTATGGAATGAAGAACAACATATCCCTGCAGAAGCCCGCAATATTGGTCTGGTTTTTCAGGACTATGCACTTTTTCCGCACCTGAGTGTGCTGGAAAATGTGATGTTTGGACTTAAAAAGTTCCCTAAAAAGCAGCGACAGGAAATTGCTGAACAAGCCTTAAAACATGTATCCATGCATCATCACATGCACAGTTATCCATACACCTTATCGGGTGGTGAACAACAGCGTGTTGCTCTGGCGCGTGCGTTGGCACCTAAACCTCACGTGTTACTGATGGATGAACCTTTTTCTAATCTGGACCACCGCCTACGTGATCAGATCCGCCAAAGTACCATTGATCTTTTAATACAGACAGCGACTACGACGGTGATTGTCACGCATGATCCGGAAGAGGCTTTGCAGATTGCGGACCAGATTATCCTGATGCATCAAGGGCAAATTATTCAGATCGGGACACCTAAGCAACTCTATTTGCAGCCGTCTACTCTGTTTGCGGCACGTTATTTTTCTGCTTTGAATGAAATACCGGCCCAGCGTCTGGATCAGCAAATTAAAACAATTTTTGGTCAGGTCACAGTACCTAAAAATTTGGCAGATACTAAAGAATCGATTTCCTGCTGTTTCCGTCCACATCAAGTACAGGTGAGCCGAGAACCCGTCACAGATGCAGTCACAGCGAAAGTCCTTTCATCCAGCTTTATGGGGCATGCCTATCAGTTACGTCTGCAGCTTGCCTCTGATTCAACCATCATATTGGTGCAAGTTGACCATCAGCAGCATTTTTCTGCCAATCAACAGGTCTATGTGTCAGTCGATTTAGCAGCATGTTTTTTCTTTGCATCCAGTGACGACACAAGCATTGCCATCACATCTCAGCTTGAACAAGCCGTTCAGGTTTAAACTCTGTTAAGGAAATAAGAAATGAAACCACTCTCGAAAGTTTATCTTCTTTTAACTGGTCTGGTTGCCTTCAGTGGTAGTTGGGTACATGCAGCGGAAGTCAACCTATACACCACGCGCGAACCTGTTTTAATGCAGCCTTTGTTAAAAGAGTTTAGCCAAAAAACCGGCGTGAAAGTCAATACGGTTTTTATCAAGGACGGGTTACTGGAACGGGTTAAAGCTGAAGGCCGACGCTCCCCTGCAGATGTGATGCTCACTGTCGATTTTGGCAATCTGGTGGATCTGGTTGAAAGTGGTTTGACGCAGCGCGTAGACTCCAAAATCTTGAACAAGTCCATTCCGGGTAATTTACGTGCCGCAAATGGCCACTGGTATGCCTTATCGATGCGTGCACGTGCCGTGTATGTGTCCAAAGACCGTGTTCCTCTCAGCGCGATCAGCTATGAAGATTTGGCTAACCCAAAATGGAAAGGTAAGATCTGTATTCGTTCCGGCAGCCATCCTTACAACACCGGTTTAATTGCGGCCTATATTGCCCATCATGGCGAGAAAGAAGCTGAAACATGGTTACGCGGTGTCAAAGCCAATCTGGCACGTCCTGCAAGCGGTGGTGATCGTGATGTCGCCCGCGATATTCTCGGCAAGATTTGTGACATTGGGGTAGCAAATACCTATTATGTCGGCACCATGCGCACAGGCGATGCTGAGCAACAACGTTGGGGCAATGCCATTAATGTAGTCTTACCACGCTTTAAAAATGGCGGAACACACGTCAATGTTTCAGGTGCAGTCGTCTCGAAATATGCACCTAACCGTAAAGAAGGGGTACAACTGCTTGAGTTTTTAGCCTCAGACCATGCTCAGGCGATCTATGCGAAAAGCGACTTTGAATATCCAGTGAAACCTGGAGTTAAAATTGATCCGATTATTGCAAGCTTTGGCAAACTCAAGGTGGATTCTATTCGTTTAAGTGACATTGCCCGACACCGTAAAACCGCCAATCTGTTAGTTGACAAAGTACAGTTTAACCACTAAGTCTCGTTCGACTTACAGGGAGCAATTTACGCTTCCTGTAAGATCGACTTTGTTTCCACCTCTTATCACAGCTAAATCTTCAATGCCCAACAAGAAATTTGCATTTCGTCCGTTATTTTCGCTCAGTGGACTATTGACGCTGCTCGCCTGCTTACCCGTCTTGGCTTTAGTCTGGACAGCCCTGCAAGGTAATAGTGAGATTTGGCAACATCTGATCCGCTATGTTATTCCGCCAACACTGGTCGAAACATCCGTACTTTTACTAGGTGTTGGTGTATTGACTATCCTGATTGGCACAGGCAGTGCCTGGATTGTCACAGCCTATCAGTTTCGTGGTCGAGCATTTCTGGACTGGGCACTGCTCTTACCTCTGGCCGTCCCCACTTACATTATTGCCTATAGCTATATCGACATTCTGCATCCCATTGGTCCGGTTCAAAGCCTGTTCCGAGAGGGGCTGGGATTAGACATGCAACAGTTCTGGTTCCCCAATATCCGTTCGGTATGGGGAGGAATCTTTTTATTAAGTTTTGTCCTGTATCCTTATGTCTATTTAAGCACCCGTGCCATGTTTCTCATGCAGTCAGCCAGTCTGATTGAAGTTGCACGCAGCTTGGGACTAAAGCCGAATCAGGTCTTTTTACGAGTTGCAATGCCACTCGCACGACCAGCAATTGCCGTGGGCACCAGCCTGGTGTTAATGGAAACCATTAATGACATCGGTGCAACCGAGTTTCTGGGTATTAGAACACTTACGTTATCCATTTATTCAACCTGGATCAACCAGTCTGATCTGGCCAGTGCCGCGCAGATTGCCATTTTTATGCTGATGATCATTACCTTTTTAGTGATCGTAGAAAGGTTGGGACGACGCAAACAGCGTTATATGAACTCTGCTCAACGCAGTCGCCTGATGCCCGCTCAGCCCGTTACAGGAAGCAGAGCGCTCACCTTATTCGTGCTTGGGTTGATTCCCGTTACGATCGGCTTTTTGATCCCATTTAGCCATTTGCTGGTAGAGTCTTATAAACGTATTCAATATGCGGGTTTTTCTGAATATTTATTACAAGCTTCAATCAATACCCTTACCTTGGCCAGCATCGCGACGTTTATTACTATTCTGGTAGGTTTCTTCATTGTCAGCGCTGCACGATTTAGTCGAACTACATGGTTTAGCCGAATTTCAAGTTTAGGTTATGCCATTCCGGGGACGGTACTTGCCATTGGCCTGATGCTGTCGTTAGGTGCTCTCGATCATGCCGTGGCGGATTTTTTTGAATTCCAGCTTGGCATTTCTACCGGGCTACTCTTTTTGGGGACCAGTTTTACCTTGATCTACGTCTATGCGGTGCGTTTTCTAGCGATTTCAATTGGTAGCATAGAATCCGGATATAATCGGATCCATGCGGTTCTTGATGATGCTGCATGTAATTTAGGACAGAACAAACGGGGTATTTTATGGCGCGTTCATTTCCCTCTTTTACGCCCCGCGATCATCTCGGCTGCATTATTGATCTTTGTAGACTGTATGAAAGAATTACCTGCCACACTCTTATTGAGGCCACTGAATATGGAAACGCTGGCCACACAGCTCTATGCGGAAGCCTCAAGAGGCACCTATGAAGATGGCGCAATCGCAGCTTTACTGATCGTATTGGTAGGCTTGATACCGGTGATTTTACTTGCTCGTATGAGTAAAAATAGCCGATAAGAAAATATTATAATGAAATTAAAGCATCTGTAAGTATAAGAAGAACTGATTAAACGGTTCTTCTTGATCAAAAACTTAAGCATTCCACTCATCAATAAAGATGTCTGTAATCTATAAAATAAAAAATTTTCTCTAATACCATTCAATCGAAATAAGCTAATATAGTTGTATGAGTAAAATATCTGCCTATCAATTAACTGATATTGATTTCATCGCACTGTCCAAAACAGAGTCGAATCCACGCACGCGGGTTCGACTCTTAATGCTCGCCCAAATGGCAAAAGGCGTTTCTCCTCAACAGTTTGGCTTTAATCCCATTACTATACGCAAGTTGCGGCGTACCTTTCAGACTCAAGGCATCAATGGCCTGTATGATCGGGAAGGTCGAGGCCGCCATAGCCCGTTGTCAATCGAGCAAAAAGAACAACTCAAAACCGAGATCGTGGCTCTCCAGCAACAACGTGGCGGTGGCCGGGTCACTGCGGTAAACATTGCCGAACTCATTCAGCAGAAATTCAACGTGGTTTACAACCCTAATAGCTTGTACAAACTGTTAAAGCAGATTGGCATGAGCTGGGTATCAGGTCGCTCTGCCCACCCAGAAAAGAACGACGCTGCTCAAGCTGAATTTAAAAAAAAATTGCCAGCAAACTCAAAGAAATCCTTCCTGCATCTGCAGATTTAGCGAAAGTTGATTTATGGTTTCAAGATGAGTCAAGAGTAGGACAGCAAGGTTCGATCAGCCGTGTTTGGCATTACCGGGGTGAACGACCACGCCTGGTTCGTCAGCAGCAATTTGAGTACAGTTATATTTATGGTGCCATTTGCCCTGCCCGAGGAGTCTGTTGTGGATTGGTTCTCCCGAGAGCAAATATCGAAGGAATGCGTCTACATTTACAGGAGATTTCAGCACAAGTTCCTGAGGGGCATCATAGCTGTTGTGATCGTTGATGGCGCTGGCTGGCATCAAACGAGTCTCAACTTGACGAATGTCAGTTTATTAAAATTACCGCCATATTCACCTGAACTGAATCCGATGGAACAGGTGTGGCAGTGGTTAAAACAACTTTATTTATCAAACCGATGCTTTAAAGATTATACCGAGATTGTTGATGCTTGCTGCATGGCTTGGAACCAGTTTGCCAAACGAACCCAACTCATCTAATCGATTGGAACTCGCAAATGGGCTGAATGTTAGGTTATTTCAATGGATTGGTATAATAATAATCTATGATTGCTATAGCATTTATTCGAATAGCATAGTGTGATCTTAAAGATGGATGCCTTTCTTGCAGTCAGGCAATTAATAAAACAAATTTAAAAAATCAGAATAAATTTTAGAAAAACAATCAATTTTATTAAGATTCATTTCTTATAAAAGATAATCATTTTTAAAATATAAGTGATAATTGTTATTATTTGTGTTGCAATTTACTTGTTTTGTAAGTTAATTTATCTGCCAATCGATTGCCACCCCGATCTTTTAAATAGAGGTAAACATGGAAAAACGTTGCTTTTTGAAAAATCCAATCGTCATGAGCGGATTATTATTCAGTAGTTTTATACCTAATTTATATGCAGCCCCTGAGCAAGAACAAAAAAGTATGGTGTTGCCTATGATTCAGGTGATTGGCTCACAGGAGGACGCTGTTTCGAAGATTCCGGGGGCAGCGGTGATAGTAGACCAAGAGCAAATTAAACAAGTTATTCCGACATCTACAGAAGATATCTTAAAACGTGTTTCCGGTGTCTATGTGAAACCTGAGGAAGAGTCTGCTGTAGTTGCCAATATTGGTATGCGAGGTATCAGTTCAGCTGATTATAAAACTTTAATTTTAGAAGATGGTGTGCCTGTAGCTCCTGGTCTATTTGTTGGAAATGGTCGTTATTACAATCCACGTGTACAGCGCATGGATAGTATTGAAGTGATGAAAGGTTCTTCAGCTTTGCGTTATGGTCCACTGAACATTGGAGGGGTGATCAATTACCAGACTAAGCAACCGAAAGATGGTGCTCTGGTTGATGTATCGGTTGGCTCTTGGGATACGTATAAAACAACAGTTGAATTAGGAGGAAGTTCTCCAAACAAAGACAGTAAGGTTGGGGCAATTTTAAGCTGGGCAAAAAGTGACGGTTTCATGGACAAGGGCTATGAAATGAAAGATGCTGTCATTAAGGCGGGCACAGCAATTGGTGATAATCAATGGTTAGGTGTGAAATTCACCCATTATGAGAATGATGCCAACATCTCTTATCGCGGGCAGTTCCTGGGCGAATATCAAAATGAGAAAGAGAGCAACCCTGCACCAGATGACTGGTTCTTAACAGAACGCAATTCTTTCGATGTTAATCACCGCTGGAATATAAATGATGATATGGAACTGCAAACATTATTTTATTGGAGTGAAATGAATCGTGATTACTGGCGTTATGATGTTGACGGAGCTGCATCAAAAGCTGCAGGTCAGTGGATATATAAAGATACATTGAATGGCAATAATCGTGCATTTGAACGTATCGGTGCTGAAACCCGCTTAGTGACCAAACATACTTTATTCAATATTTCAAGTGAGGCAGAAGTTGGCTTACGCCTGATGAATGAAAAAATGGATGATGTCACCATTAAGGCCACTCGTGCGACGCCACGTACTGGAACGGTCAATAAGGATGTCAAAGATTCTGCTAAAAGTGTCGCCTTGTATGCCCAAAACCGTTTAGATATTACCGATCAACTGTCGGTGACACCGGGGGTTCGTATTGAACATTATGAGCAGCAACGTGAAGACAAGAAAAAGAATGAGTCGGTTAAAACCTCAAACACTGAAGTGATGCCTGGACTTGGTGTGACATTCCAATTAGATCCTGCTGTGCAGCTGTATGGTAGTGTCTATAAAGCATTTTCACCAGCATTGAATGGTGACTCTCTCAGTGGCTTGCAAGACCAAAAATTGGATGCGGAAACTGCCGTGAGTTGGGAATTTGGTTTAAGAGGTCAACAAGATGCTTTGAGCTATGAAATGACTGCTTTCCGTATGGACTTTGATAATCAGATTATTCCAGCGAACAGTAATTCTGACTTTCAAAGTACAAATGGCGGTAAAACCTATAACCAAGGCCTAGAAGGCGCGGTTAATCTAGAATTGGACAACGGATTTGATGTATTCGCCAATCTGACTTGGGTAATAGATGCTCAGTTCAAGGGCGACCGTTATAATAAAAATGGTACGCTTAAATCAAGAGATGGCGATCGTGTTCCGTATACACCAGAGTGGATAGCAAACCTAGGTTTAGGTTATACCTATGCAGGTTTACGTACGCAGTTAAGCGCGAATTATACGGGTTCACAATTTACCGATGAATTGAATACAAAACCAATTGTAGAAAACACATCTGGTTTTTTCACGGGCAAAATCAATGGCTATACGACAGTTGATTTGACTACGCGTTATACGCTTAATGATCAAGTTGAATTCTATGGTGCCGTGAAAAACTTGGCGGACAAACGTTATATTGCAAGCTTGCGTCAGGGAATTTATGTAGGTCCAGAACGTTCGCTTGAAGCCGGCGTTCGTTATCGCTTCTAAATCATTCTTTCTTTTCTAAAATCGATAGGTCATATTTGTGGATTTTTAAAAATATGACCTATCATAAAGGCACTGTTGCAAATAGAGATTTGAGTCGATGAAATTCCCTTTAAAAAGTACTTAG
>DFCG01000030.1:0-11443 GCA_002367455.1 Acinetobacter sp. UBA3060
GTTGTTCCACTAAAATTGCTCGAACCACGAATCTGGCGTAAATACCACTCGGCACGGGTTTCATTGTCGGTATTGTCCATTTCAAAGGTTTCAGCATCTTCAGTGAAATGACCGTTAAAAATAACAGCAGAAGCCCATAGACTGCGAATCACATTGGCCACCACATTTCCGGTAAATACCGGAACGGCATTTGGCCCTGCAATAATCGGGAAAAATACATAATCTTTTAACACTTGACGGCGCATTTTCTGGCGTAGAGGTGCTGCTTCTTCCCAGACTTCTTTCCAGGTTTTGGTTTTATAGGCAATCACATCTTCCAGATGCAAACGTTGCAGGCCAACATACCATTCGAAAAACACCATTAACTGAATGCCCAATGGAATATTGAACAGAAAACGTGGTTCCCATTTTTGTGATTCACTGACTCGAATCAGCCCATAACCCACATCATGATCCATCCCGACAATATTGGTATAAGTATGATGAATATAGTTGTGCGTGTATTTCCAGTCATCGCCAGTTGAAATCGTATCCCAATCATAAGTCGCGCCGTGCAGACTTGGATCATTCATCCAGTCAAACTGGCCATGCATGACATTGTGGCCGAGTTCCATATTTTCCACGATTTTGGAAAGACCGAGCAGACCTGTCCCTGCTAGCCATACCGGTGGCAACCAGCCGGCAAACATCAGCATGCCACGTGAGGCAATTTCGCTATAGCGGACAAAGTTGCGGATTTTATAAATATATTCGGCGTCTTTTTCCCCCAGGTCATCCATGACCTCGCGGCGGATTGCATCGACCTTGGCACCGAATTCCTCAATCTGTTCCGGACTGAGAAATTGGCTTTTGCTATGTCGTTTAAAATCAATTTGCATATTCATGGGAGCACCTTCTTATAGTTTAATTAATGGCTTATCAATAGTTTATAAATTAATCACCACAGGACTCACTGCCTGAGAAATGCACAGTTTGATCTGGGTATTATTACCATGATCAATTTCACCGGTCAGGACATTTCGTACCGAACCACTGACCTTGGTACAGGAACAGGTATTGCAGATGCCCATCCGGCAGCCATGTGCTGGTCGCAAGCCAGATTTTTCGGCACTTTCCAGTAAATTGGACTGGGCTTGAAATTCCTGCTGCGATCTTAAAAACTGTACCGGCTGTGCTTTAATTTTTTCATCGACTACAATCTGGAAATATTCCGAATGAAAATTGGATTTCAATTCCAGCTTATCAACGATTCTCAGTGCAGCTTTCATCATCCCGGCGGAGCCACAAGCATAAATTTTTCGTTCTGCAAAGTCTGGCACCAGCTTTTGTAATAAGCTCTGCGTCAGATGCTGCTGGTGTTCCACGGTATTGAAATGGTGATATTTCAAGTTTGGATGCATAAGAGCCAATGTTTTCAGTTCAGCATGAAAGGCATCATCTCGAGTGAAATAAATCAGGTCGATCTGTTCCAGAGACTGAATGACTGCTTTTTGCAGCAAGGAGTAAATGGCGGTAATACCACTNNCCCTGCTGTTTAACCGCAATGATCAGATCACCATTTTTCAATACCGTCACCACAGAATAATGTCGCTGATGTCGTATGCCATCGAGTCTAACAGTCACTGCAATATTCTGGCCGGCCTGAAATGACTTGGCTTTAAAATTATGATTTGGACGTAAGTGAATTTTGAAAAAGTCAGGGCTGATGGCTTGAATGCCCATAACGGCAGCCTTAACTTTTTTAATTGCCCAGGTTGGATGGATTTTTTCACCAATAAAATCAATGAAATCTTCCCGGATCCAATGCGGCTGATAGGTTGGCATGCTTGTCATTTTTATCCCCTTATCCGCAGACAGTTTTATTAATGTACAACTGTCTAATTATTATATTGCTCAGGATAAAGAATTCTCACATTCAGACCATGTCAATACAGGTCAAATTATGTGCCTAAGCCATATAATATGACTTTTTGTCGGACAATATCATCTAAAAGTATCGATCAAGGCGATATGGATTGAGAAAAAGCATTTTTAAACAGACAACGCTGCTTAGCCTGTACATAAAAAAACTGATCTCTATTCGAGATCAGTTTTTTGACTTCATGTAGGAATTTTCAGATTAAATGACGCTTTAACCTGCTGCCTGCTCCAAAAGAATAGTCCCATATAATTCACGCAGATCTTTTTTCAGCATTTTACCAGTACCACTGAGTGGAATCGCATCAACAAATACGACTCGGTCTGGAATCTGCCATTTGGCTACCTTGTCTGCATAATATTCCAGCAGATCAGTTTCACTTAGCTGGCTGTCCGGCTTTTTAATGGCAATCAATACCGGGCGCTCATCCCATTTAGGATGCTGGGCGGCAATTACGGCAGCCATCGCAATTTCCGGATGTCCCATGGCAATATTCTCCAGTTCCACCGATGAAATCCATTCTCCGCCAGACTTGATTAAATCTTTAGAACGGTCACTGAGTTTCATAAAACCATCCTGATCCAGCGTAGCAATATCGCCGGTATCAAACCAGCCATCTGCAGTTAGTGCTGATTCTTCCTTGCCGAAATAATGGCTGATGACCCAATGCCCTTTGACCTGTAAATTTCCTGTGGTCTGTCCATCACGTTCAATTTCATGCGTCCCTTTTTCTGCATCGGTCAAACGTAGGTCAACCCCGAATGGCGGACGACCTTGGGACAGACGAATCTGCAATTTTTCTTCATCATACAGATGCAAATGTTTGGTCTTGAGCTGATTCGCTGTACCCAGTGGACTGATTTCCGTCATGCCCCAGGCATGGATCGTTTCACAATTAAACTGTTCTTTGAAAGCTCTTAGCATGGCCGGTGGACATGCCGATCCACCTACTACATTCCGTTTTAGGCTTTCCAGTTTGGAGCCTGACTGGTTTGCGGCGGCAATCAAACCCTGCCAGATGGTCGGCACACCAAGTGCTACCGAAACCTGATAATTATCAATCAGGTTGACCAGACTGGCGCCATCCAGGCCCGGTCCAGGAAGGACCAAAGTGCATCCCACCATCGCAGCGGCATACGGTGTGCCCCACGCATTCACATGGAACATCGGCACCACAGGCAACATAATGTCGGCAGCCGAGACATTTAAGGAATCAGGTAAAATGATGGCATAGCTATGTAATACCGTAGAGCGATGGCTAAACAGCACACCTTTGGGATTGCCCGTGGTTCCTGATGTATAACACAGAGAGCTTGCCGAGTTTTCATCAAGTGTTGGCCACTCAAAATCTGCATTTTGGCCGGCAATCAGATCATCATAAAATTGTACTTCTGGTATCGCTTCTCTAACTGCCGGATCAGCTGCATCCAGACAGATAAAATGCTCGACTGAGCTCAACAGCGCTTTCACGGCTTTAATTAAAGGGACAAATGTTTTATCGAACAGCACCACGCGATCCGCAGCATCATTCATAATAAAAATCAGCTGTTCCGGAAATAAGCGCGGGTTAATGGTATGACAGACCAGGCCACTGCCAGAAATGGCATACCAGGACTCTAAATGGCGATGATTATTCCAGGCAATAGTCGCGACCCGATCTCCCTGCGCTAAGCCGAGTTGTTGTAATGCATTGGCAAAACGTTTCGAGTTTTGGTGAATTTCTCCCCAATTGGTCACTGTAATACTGGTATCGGTATTTTTGGAAATTACCTCGGTATCGGCATGATAGCGTCCTGCATGTTCAATCATGCTGCTGATCAGTAAAGGCTGAAACATCATATTTCCGAGCATTCTCCACTCCTTTGTGCTTGTTATTGGTCCGTATTTGCGTATCGTTGTTATAGTTGCATGATGGCTCGGTCTGAAACCGTAACTTACTTTTTATCATCATGTGGATTGAATTTAGCAAGGAAATCTAACTTTGTAAGTATCGAATTGTGACAAATTAAGCCAAGTGACTGAGGCGTATAAAAATGGGAATATGATTTATGTAGAGATAAAATTTCCACAGAAAATTTGAGACCTGATTTTCACTTTAATTGTCTTGCATCAAGACTCAAGCTTAAAAATAGAATGTCAATAATCCTATTCCTCCCTTTTGTTATATTAAGCATCCTAAAATATGCTATAAATCAAAATAATTAGAACAGTCTTAGTTCAGCAAGTGTATGTATAAGTCTGAAAAACTGGCACAAAATATTCGTCAGATGATTGAAAATGGCGTATGGAAGGCACATGAAAAATTACCTTCACTTCGCGAACAGACCCAATTATCTGGTTATAGCCTGATGACTGTACTCAATGCTTATCAGGAACTTGAAGCGCAAGGGCTGCTCTATGCCAAAGACAAATCGGGCTATTACGTTGCAGAACACACTCAAGCGCTGCTCAATAGCAAACAGTCCGCCCAGATTGGTTTAAATCCTAAAATTCAAATCAATTCGGTGGTATTTAATTATTTAAAATCGACTCAGTCAGCAGAGATTGTGCCTTTTGGTTCTGCCTTTCCCAATGCAGAGCTGTTATATAACGCCAAATTTATGCAGATTCTGGCGCAGCAGGCCAAAAGAAAAAGCAGTTATAACAACCAGAATC
Organism: Acinetobacter sp. UBA3060; assembly: GCA_002367455.1. Lineage (GTDB taxonomy): Bacteria > Pseudomonadota > Gammaproteobacteria > Pseudomonadales > Moraxellaceae > Acinetobacter. Next base: position 4,574 of record DFCG01000030.1, read on the forward strand.
ATATGCCGCCCGGCAATCAGAACTTGCGGCAACTGATTGCTAACCGTTATCAATTACAAGGAGTTACCTGCAATCAAGATGACATTGTCATTACATCCGGTGCACTAGAAGCATTGAATCTGTCTTTACAGGCCTTAACCCAACCCGGTGATTTTATTCTGCTACAGCAAACCATATTTTATGGTGCCTGGCAGGCAGCCGAGCGTCTGGGATTACAGGTGATTACGATTCCGGAACATCCACAGTTTGGCTTTGATCTGGAATCATTTGAACAGGCTTTAAAACAGTACCCGATTAAGGTGTGCTGGCTGATGCTGAATGCTCATAATCCGATTGGTTTTACCGTCAGTTCTGAAATCAAACAGAGAATTGCGGAACTCTTGTATGAATATCAGGTGTATTTAATCGAAGATGATGTTTATCAGGAACTAAATTATGGTTCATCCAAACCGTTACCGGTTAAATATTTTGATCAACATCAGATGGTTTTGCACTGCGCCTCATTTTCGAAAACGCTTGGGATGGGTGCACGCGTCGGCTGGGTGTATGCCGGCCCATTTTCCGATGCCATTCAGCACTTACAGCTCATGAGCACTTTAACGGTCAGTCCCTTACTTCAAAATGCGCTGGTCGAGTTTATTTCACATCATCATTATGAAAAACATNNTGGATTGAGTTGCCTAAAGAAGTCGATGCCCAGCAGCTCTATCAACAATTGCTTCAACAGCATATTTCAATTGCCCCTGCACTGCTGTTTAAGCCTGAGCCTGCCAGCCAACATTATATTCGGCTGAACTGTTCGTTTGAATGGACAGCCAAGATTGAAGATGCAGTCAATCTGCTGGCAGAAACCATTCTCCAAAATAGCAAAAGCGCGGATTAATTCATCCACGCTTCTGTTACAGATCAGACTCTCTCATTGAAAGAAGTCTTAGAAGTTGTAAATAGCAACCGCATTAATTCGGTTGTCTTCACCTTTTGTACTGCCATTTGGTGCAGCACCCAATGCTTCACGTTCGCCATAGACATATTCCAGGCCGAAACTCAGCGGTTTTGTAGGGTTATAGAACACATTGGCCCAAGCCTGCCAAAGGTCTTTGTTCACTGCTGTTAGATTCAGACCAGGAGCAGCAAGATATCCATTATCTTGGTCGAAATTCATATAACCATAGCCTATAGTACCGCGCAATTTATCATTAAACTGCTGCGTTAGACCGACTGTAATCGAGTCGAATTCACTCTGTAGAAGATCTCCATTAGCAGCTGTAACGACACCTGGATTGGCGTAAGAGACAAAACTGCTATCACCTTTGACATGATAATAATCTGCCTTAAAGCTGGTGCCTGGAACAAACTCGTATTTGGCACCTAAACCTACACCCCATGCAGTTTTTTCATCTTCATTGACACGCTTTTCATTCCCCATCGCACGGGCACTGACTGTAAGATTATCAGCAAATTTATGATTTAAACGTGCCGTTAAAGCAGGTAGACGTTGTTTAATACCAGTAATGGTTGCATCTTTAGGATCTTCTACTGCAAATACTAGATTGGTTTCAGGACTGATTGTGCTGGTATAACGAACTTGTGGCGTCCGTTTAATTGAACCGCCAGCGTAAACCAATGCATCTACAGTTTCCGGAATATAATCTGGCACCGCAAAGTTCGACCAGGTTTGACCGATCAACCAGTTGGCATAGCTGATATAAGCATGACGGATACGCAAATTATCAAAGCTTGCGCCGCCCAGAAAATCCACTTCAACTTTACCGCTTAAAGCTTTATCTCCAGCACCGACTGGTGCTTTAAAATCCATGCCTAAACGGGTTGCAGCCAGAGTAGATTTAAATTCATCACTACGCTCACCGACACCTTCTAAAGGTACAGCATTAATCTGGTTATACATACGTGCTGCTGAACCACCTTCAGCCTGATAAGAGGCATCGGCACGAATATTTCCATAAAGATTAAATTCGGCACCACTGGCAATTTTCATGACGGGTTTGCTTGCTGGAGCAGGTGTTGCTGCAACATGTGCAGTGACCACAGCCGTTTGTCTTTGCTGTTGCTCAACCAGTGCGCGTAGAGCCTGAACTTCCTGGCGCAGTTGTTCAATTTCCTGCTGATTCAACTGAGCTGAGGTTTGTGCTTGAGTCGACAAGCTGATGCCCCCTAAACTCATTGCCATCATGCTCATCAGAACTGTGCGTTTGAATGTGATTGTTGGTTGATTAAATAATTGTGTCGTGTTCATCCTAAACTCGCTTTTTATTATGCGTTTCGATTCTAGCAACAGATCACCACCCGTTACGATGGCGATCTATATCATTGGGAATATTATCTTTATTGATTGAAATCTAACTTAATGTGTCGCTTCTTTTGCCAATGAATTCGGCTTCACATCAGGTGTTGCAAGGGCTTGGCCATCTACGGAAGTTTTTAAGTTCACCAGGAAAATTGCTAGCGCAGCGATTACGCCAGGAATCGCAATTGCAAAGAAGTTCATTTGATGCGGTAAATTCATGGTTAATAAAGCACCAGTGAGTACCGGTCCAACAATCGCACCAATACGTCCAATACCAGATGCCCAGCCCATACCGGTAGAACGTACCGTCGATGGATAATACTGCGCCACAAAGGTATAGAGCAGAATTTGTGAGCCAATCGTTGCAGCGCCTGCCACAGCAATTAGTGTATACAACACAAATTGTGGACTGTTAAAACCAAGTAGAATCAATGCAATGGCACCGCATAAGAACATAATGGTCAGGACTTTTTTGATATGGAATTTATCTGCGAGATATCCACCACCAATGGCACCTACCATTCCACCAATATTCAGTGCGAACAGGAAGATCATACTTGCACCCAGCGAGTAACCTGCCTGAATCATCAGTTTTGGCAACCAGCTACCCAATGCGTAGACCATCAACAGGCACATAAAGAATGCCAGCCAGAACATAAAGGTACTGAAGCTACGGCCTTGTTGAAAGAGTGCTTTTAATGGCGCCTCATCCCCTTTTTGTACTTCATTCAGTACAAATTGGGTGTCACTGGTGATGACCTGTGTTGGAGAGATCTTTTGAATAATATCGTGTGCTTGAGCCGTCTGTTGTTTGTTGGTCAAGTACATCAGGGATTCTGGCAGATATTTCCATAGAATCGGCAAGATGAGTAATGGAACGCCTGCAAGCAGGAACATGATTTTCCAGCCAAATTGTGGCACCAACCATGCACCCAATAGTGCAGAAGTCATCCCGCCAATGGCATAACCACTAAACATCAGAGCAACCAATGTACTGCGGATGCGTTTAGGCGCATATTCGGTCATCAATGCCACGACGTTAGGCATGACACCGCCAATTCCAAGGCCAGCCAGGAAACGTAAAATTCCGAACTCGACTGGTGATGTAGCAAAGGCACCGATAAAAGTAAATCCACTAAAAATGGCCACACAGATCATGATGGTTTTTTTACGGCCAAGTTTATCGGACAAGGTTCCGAAACTCATGGCACCGAACATCATCCCGAATAAGGCAGTACTGGCCAGCATTCCCGCTTGCACTGCACTTAACGACCATTCTTGCATCAGTAGCGGCAATGCCACCCCATAGATGACCAGGTCATAACCGTCAAAGATAATGATCAGCAAACACCAGATCAAAACACCCCAATGAAAGGGTGTGAATTTTGCTTCATCAATCAGCGTATTTATATTCACTTTATTTGTAGACATCTCCACCTCCTAATTGTGAAGTTCAACTTATGCTGCTCACAATGCAGAAAATAGGAAAAAATGTCTAAAACTGAATAGGCATGGCTTTATACCTATAAGGTCTGGGTCAAATTAAACTATTCAATTAATTAATAAATATATTATTCAATCATGATGTTTTTAAAAACAGGTTGTTTTTATCGCATCCTCATCGGTTTTTAGTGCTATATCATTCACACGATTTTTAGCGATTAAAATACCGATCGATCGTATTTTAGAGCTTCAAGATCATAGACTTGATACACAGCATCAAACAGGTAACGGATGTATTCACTTTCATCCATATTGCGCATGGCCATAAAGACAGGGCTCACCGCAAAAGCATCTGCTAGAGGTACAAAGTTGAGATGGGCCAATTTAATGTTTTGTGCGCTTTCCGGTACGATGCAGACGCCTTCTCCGGCAGCAACAAAGCCCAGTGCCAGCTGTAACTCACGGACAATCCGGATATTTTTCGGCTCCAGACCATACTCGGAAAATATGCCACGCACCTGGGTAGAGAAATTTGCCTTTCCAGTATTCGGATATAAGAACAGATGCTGATCGACCAGTTCAGATAAATGTATATCTTCACGATGAGCCAGTACATGACTTGAATGAGCCGCCACCACTAGGCGTTCTTCACGTAATAACACGCGTTTTATCGCAGGATCCGAGATTCTTAAACGGCCGAAACCGACATCAATTCTTCCTTCTTTCAGCGCCTGAATCTGTTCATAGGTATTCATTTCCATCATCTCGATTTTGAGNNTTGGTCATCGATTTTATTTCTTCAGCATTAGACAAAAGTTTAACAGCATGCTGATAGAAAAATTGACCGGCTTCGGTGGTTTTTAACGGGCGGCTACCACGCTCAAATAGCTGAATATCGAGCTCTTGCTCTAAATTTTGGATCTGTCGGCTCAAAGGTGGTTGAGCAATAAACAGTTTTTCTGCCGCTTTGGTAAAACTTTGTTCTTCGACGACGGCAACGAAGTAACGTAAATGTCTGAGTTCCATGGCTCTGAATACCTTTAAAGTATAAAAAAATGCTAAATCGATCTTAGACCAATCAACATTATTCTTTTAAGGTATATCAAGTCAAAGCATTAAAGCAAGAATGTGAACCCGTATTATGTATAAGTCAGTTGAAACCTTGCTGGTAGAAATTCCAACCATTCGCCCTCACAAGATGGCAGTGGCGACGATGCAAACCCAGACCCTGGTATTGGTCAAAATCACCACTGAAGATGGTTACATCGGTTGGGGTGAAGCAACAACTATCGGTGGCTTAGGTTATGGTGATGAAAGCCCGGAAAGCGTAAAAGTAAATATTGAAACTTATTTTGCGCCTCTTTTAAAAACATTATCCGGTTTAAATGTTGCACAGACATTACAAGCAATCAAAAAGAATATTAATGGTAACCGTTTTGCTAAATGTGCGATTCAGACTGCACTTTTAGACATTCAGGCACAACGTTTAGGTTTGCCATTAAGCGAAGTCCTCGGTGGCCGCTTACGTGACAGTATTCCAGTTCTTTGGGTATTGGCTTCTGGCAATACCGAAAAAGATATTGCTGAAGCAGAGAAAATGGTTGCGGCAAAACGCCACAACATTTTCAAACTGAAAATCGGTTCTCGTCCGGTAGAAGAAGATGTTGAACATGTGCTGGCAATTAAGAAAGCCTTAGGCAAAGACGTTTCGATCCGTGTCGATGTGAACCGTGCCTGGTCAGAACTGGAAGCAATTAAAGGCATTCAGTTATTGCAAGATGGCGGTGTTGATCTGATTGAACAGCCATGTGCAATTGATAACCTGGACGCCATGCGCCGCCTGACCCGACGTTTTGATGTTGCCATCATGGCAGACGAATCGTTAATGGGCCCGCACTCAGCTTATGAGATTGCCAAACAAAACGGTTCTTCTGTGTTTGCAGTCAAAGTTGCCCAATCGGGTGGCCTGATTGAAGGCTGTGAAGTAGGCAAGATTGCCAAACTTGCAGGTATTGACCTGTATGGCGGCACCATGCTTGAAGGCCCAGTGGGCACGATTGCTTCGGCACATGTGTTCTCTACTTTTGAAAGTCTGGCATTTGGTACCGAGCTGTTTGGTCCTCTACTGCTGACTGAAGATATTTTGAAAACCCCACTCAACTATCAAAACTTTGAACTTGAGATTCCGAAAGGACCAGGTCTGGGGATTGAGTTGGATGAAAACAAGATTGACAACTTGCGTCGTCAGTAATTAGGAGAAACCCATGCTTTTCCACGTACGTATGGATGTAAACATTCCACGTGATCTGCCAGTTGAACAGGCAAACGAAATTAAGGCTGTTGAAAAGGCTTATTCACAGGAATTGCAGCGTCAAGGCAAATGGCGTCATATCTGGCGCATCACGGGCCAGTACTCAAACATCAGTATTTTTGATGTTGAAAGCAATGAAGAGTTGCACAACCTGTTACAAGGCTTGCCTCTCTATCCTTATATGAACATTGAAGTAATGGCATTAAACCGTCACCCATCTTCAGTTCGAGATGACGACAGTTGATTGAATGAGCGGATTGGGAGTCACCGGATTCCCCTTCCAAATCGAAAACAGAGGGTACCTCAACAAGGATTGTGGCCAGCCAGATTTAGCCAGCCAATGAAAGCTAAAAAAGTGCGCCACTAAAAGATGAAAGACATACTTTAGGAGCAATAGTATGAATCGCCAAGAAATTGATGCATTAGTTAAGCAAATGAACGTTGATACAGCGACAGGTCCTGTAGATGAACGTGTACAACAAGTTGTTGTGCGTTTATTGGGTGACCTTTTCCAGGCTATCGAAGATCTTGATATTTCCCAATCAGAACTGTGGAAAGGCCTGGAATACTTTACTGATGCCGGTCAAGCCAACGAATTGGGTTTATTGGCTGCAGGTTTGGGTCTGGAGCATTACCTAGACTTACGTGCTGATGAAGCAGATGCTAAAGCAGGTATTACTGGCGGTACGCCACGTACGATTGAAGGTCCACTTTATGTCGCTGGCGCACCTGAATCGGTAAGCTTTGCGCGTATGGATGATGGTTCTGAAGAAGGCAAAATCCCGACTTTAATCATTGAAGGTACAGTGAC
>DFCG01000005.1:0-160 GCA_002367455.1 Acinetobacter sp. UBA3060
ATTAATCCCGAAAATAATGGCCAGGAAAATTGCGCTCCAGTACACGCCCGGAATATCGGGAAACCAGAATTTCATAATGAACTGAACGGCAACCAGCTCAAAAGCCACGGTAATGGCCCAGTTGTACCAGTAGTTCCAGCCCAGAGCGAAACCAAAACCA
>DFCG01000005.1:433-6337 GCA_002367455.1 Acinetobacter sp. UBA3060
ACTTGTGACAAATAAGGTAATAGGGTGGCAGTTCCTACATCCAAACGGTTTTGACTAAAGACGCCTGGAAGTGCACAAATATTCAGGTCGCCATTTGGTGTCGATACGGTATAACGCTGTGCCCAGTCTGCAAGTGCTTTTTTCTCGACCGTATGGTCTAGAACCAATTGCCAAAGCTGGCAATGACGTGCGCTGTCAAGTTTGAGTGTTTTACCAAAAGGCTGCAACTGTTTGGCTGCGCGTTCTATCCCACCTTTCTTTTCACCGACCAGGAAAATACTGCTGCCCGGTTTAAGCTGCGCTGCCACGGTGTGCAGTAAATAATTCAGCAGTTCTTTAGACTTGGGTACAAAAATAACCGCCTGATCAAACTCAGCTTCAGGCATCTCCGCACCAAAATGCACATCTGCTTGTTGTGACTGGAAATATTGAAAATCGTTAAAATTCCATGTCCAGACAGCGGGATTGATAGAGGCATCGAATTCAGCGAGCAGATCATCTGTTGGTGCATTAATCAGTAAGATGCGACCCGACAAAAAATCATATTGTCTTAATAAAACTTCGCTTTTAGGATCCATAGGTATCTCTCCAATATAAAGAACACTGCCTAAGTCTGACCTAGACAGTGTTCTTTGGACATGAAATTACTTCTTTGTTTCAGGAAGTACTACATTCAGAATAAGGGCAGCGATACCACCAGTAGCAACGCCTGAGCTAAAGATATTACGGAATAACTCAGGAAGATGCTCAAGAATTTGTGGAACTTGTGCAACACCTAAACCCAGCGCCAGTGAAATCGCAATAATCAGCAGGGCACGACGGTCCAGATGGACACCAGACAGAATGTTAATACCAGATGCTGCGACTGCACCAAACATCACCATCACTGCACCACCCAGTACCGCTTGCGGAACGGCCTGAATAATACCAGCAACTGCAGGCAGCAAACCAAGAATAACCAGCAAAGCAGCAATCCAGATACCGACATAACGACTTGCTACGCCCGTTAACTGGATTACGCCATTATTTTGTGCAAATACGGAACTCGGGAAGGTGTTAAAAATACCGGCAAGGAATGAATTCGCGCCATTTACCAGTACACCGCCTTTAATGCGCTGCATCCATTTTGGACCATCAACTGGCTGGTTGGAAAGCTTTGAAGTCGCAGTGATATCACCAATCGCTTCTAAAGAGGTCACCAGATAGATGAATGCCATCGGAATAAACAGGCTCCAGGAGAAGCTTAAACCGAAATGCATTGGGGTTGGAATCTGTACCAACGGTGCATCTTTTAGAGCAGAGAAATCCAGATGCCCCATAAAGCCCGCCAGAACATAACCACAGATTAGGGCGATCAAAATGGCAGAACTTTTTACCCAGGTAATCCGGATACGGTTCAGAATAATAATCAACGCCAAGACGGTACAAGACATGATCAGGTTGTCAGCATTGGCAAAAGTTTTATCGCTCATGGCCTGATAACCACCGCCCATACTGATTAAACCTTCTTTAATTAAGGTCAAACCAATCAGCAGCACGACAATCCCGGTCACCAGCGGTGTAATCAGTTTTTTGATCCAAGGCAGAATTTGTGACACGCCCATTTCAATAAATGCACCTGCAATCACCACACCAAAAATAGAAGCCATGACTGCTTCTACAGGTGTGCCTGCAGCCACCATGGCTGAACCAATACCAATAATTGGACCGATGAAGTTAAAGCTGGTTCCTTGGACAATCAGCAGACCGGCACCAAATGGCCCCACCTTTTTAGACTGTAAAAAAGTCGCGATACCCGAGATCACCAAGGACATGGACAAAATCATGTTGGTGTCTTCTTTGGAAACACCGAGCGCCAAACAAATCAGCAGGCCAGGGGTCACAATCGGGACAATAATCGCCAGTAAGTGCTGGAATGCAGCTAAAAAAGCAATTAATGGTTTTGGTCGATCTTCCAGACCATATACCAGGTCAAGTTGATCTTTAGAAGGAGGAGATTGATTAAAATCAGACATGTGTCAATGCAAATTAAGGCTGGGTGGCGCTATTCTAATCGAGTTACACGTCTTTACAAAATCAAAAAAGCCTCAACGGAGCAAAAAAAGTTGAGGAGTGTGGTTACAGTGACTATAAAAGTTTTGTATTTTTCTGTATAATTTGCCCTCAAATTACATACGCATTGAATTTACATGTCAGATATTAAAACTCTCCGTAACATCGCCATTATTGCGCACGTCGATCATGGTAAAACCACTCTTGTAGACAAACTTTTGCAACAATCAGGTGCTCTCGGTGATCGCGCGGGTGAGATCGAGCGTGTCATGGATTCTGGCGCTATTGAAAGCGAACGTGGTATTACCATTCTTGCAAAAAACACTGCAATCAAATGGTTAGATGAACGTACCAATACTGAATACCGCATTAACATCGTGGACACCCCGGGACACGCCGACTTCGGTGGTGAAGTTGAACGTGTAATGTCGATGGTTGACTGCGTACTTCTTCTTGTAGACTCACAAGAAGGCCCGATGCCACAAACTCGTTTCGTAACGCAAAAAGCGTTCGCACGTGGTTTGAAACCAATCGTGATTATTAACAAAGTCGACAAGCCAAGCGCGCGTCCAGACTGGGTAATTGACCAAGTATTTGATTTGTTCGATAACTTGGGTGCTTCTGACGAACAGTTAGACTTCCCAGTTGTTTATGCTTCAGGCCTTCGTGGTGTTGCTGGTCCTTCTCCAGAAGAACTTGCTGAAGATATGACTCCGTTGTTCCAAACGATCGTAGACATCGTTGAACCACCAGCGGTTGACGTTGACGGTCCATTCCAAATGCAAGTATCTTCACTTGACTATAACAGCTTCGTAGGCGTTATCGGTATTGGTCGTATCCAACGCGGTTCAGTGAAATTAAACACACAAGTAACTGTAATCGATAAAGATGGCAAAACACGTAACGGCCGTATCTTAAAAATCATGGGTTATCATGGTCTAGATCGCGTTGACGTTGAAGAAGCTTCTGCAGGCGATATCGTTTGTGTAACGGGTATCGATGCACTTAACATTTCTGACACCATCTGTGATCCAAAAAATGTTGAAGCTTTACCGCCATTGTCTGTAGATGAACCTACAGTATCGATGACATTCCAGGTAAACAACTCACCGTTTGCTGGTAAAGAAGGTAAGTTCGTAACTTCACGTAATATCCGTGAACGTCTAGACCGCGAATTGATTCACAACGTAGCATTACGTGTTGAAGATACTGACAGTCCAGACCGTTTCAAAGTATCTGGTCGTGGTGAGCTTCACCTTTCAGTTCTGATTGAAAACATGCGTCGCGAAGGCTTCGAAATGGGCGTATCTCGTCCACAAGTAATCATCAAAGAAATTGATGGTGAAAAACAAGAGCCATACGAAAACGTTACTTTTGACGTTGAAGAACAGCANNTGATTTCTATGGTTCAAGGTACTTGCTTGGGCTATGCACTGTTCACACTTCAAGACCGTGGTCGTCTATTCGCGAAACCACAGTTAGAAGTTTATGAAGGTATGATCATCGGTATTAACTCTCGTTCAGACGACATGACAGTTAACCCGACTAAAGCAAAACAGTTAACGAACGTACGTGCTTCTGGTACTGATGATGCGTTAACGCTGGTTCCTGCGATTGAATATACACTTGAGCAAGCGCTTGAGTTTATTGAAGATGATGAACTAGTAGAAGTAACACCTAAGTCAATCCGTATCCGTAAGCGTTTCTTGACTGAAAACGAACGTAAACGTAACCGTTCAGGTAAATAATCGCTAGATTATTTCGGGTTTTCAAAAACCGTAATTTTTTCGAAGATTACGGTTTTTTATATTTACGTTATGCTTAAATCATAATTTACTAAAACGCATTAAATTAAGTCAAAATTAAAAGTATTTACTCAGGTATAATTTGACCCAAAACTTGAAAATAAAATATGGGAGCAGTTATGAGTATTATTCAAGAATTTAAAGAGTTTGCGATCAAAGGCAATATGATGGATCTGGCGATTGGTGTCATCATCGGTGGTGCTTTTAGCAAGATCATCGATTCATTGGTGAAAGACATCATTATGCCTTTAATTACCGTGATCACCGGTGGTGGCGTCGATTTTACGCAAAAATTCTTTATCTTAGGAAGAAACCCAGACAATTTACAATCTTTGGATGCCTTGACTAAGGCGGGTGTGAATGTACTGACTTATGGTAACTTTTTAACGATTTTAATTAACTTCTTAATTTTGGCTTGGGTCGTATTTTTATTGGTGAAATTCATGAACCGTTTACGTAAACAAGAAGGCCCAGTCGAGGAAACTCCGACTACTCCAGCCGATATTGAATTGCTGCGTGAAATTCGTGATGAATTGAAAAAGCGTCCACCTCAAGTCTAATTTTTCTAATCCTCCTAAATCCCCCTTTTATAAAGGGGGAACTCCTCCCTTTGTCAAAGGGAGGTAAGGAGGGATTTATAAATATTAAAAATCCATCCGAAACTTGATTTCGACCAAATGAAAACCAAACTGGCTTTTGACCGGGCCATGTAATACACGTTCAGCAGCAGTAAATACCAGTTTATCAATCACTGGAACCAGCTGGCCTTTCTTTACTTCACCTAGCTCACCGCCACGTTTGGCAGAATTACAGGTCGAATACTGTTTGGCGATTTTATTAAAGTCTGCACCACTTAAAATCTTCTTTTTAAGCTGTTCAGCAGTTTCTTTATCTTTAACCAGAATATGACGCACAATAGCTGTTTTCATGACTTTTTCCCTCGTACAGTTGCTACTTTTTTGACAGGGAGCTGGATCTTTTTCAAAGGTTGGCACTCAGGACAAAAAACTGAAGCCCGTTGTCCCAATTTAATATTTTCAAGTGTGGTCTCGCAGTTCACACACATTTCACCGGCACGGCCATAAGCCAGCAGGGTTTGCTGAAAATAGCCATTTTCGCCCATGGCATTGGTGTAGTCTCTTAAGGTTGAACCACCNNGGTTGTGCCGGATGAATCCCCAGATTAAACAGACTTTCAGTCGCATAAATATTGCCTACGCCCACCACTACATGGTTATCCATAATTGCAACTTTGGTGCCAACATTTTTATTCTTCAATTTTTCAAATAAATACTTGGCATTAAAGTTCTCGCTTAAAGGTTCTGGCCCCAACGTGTCAATCAATTTGCTTTGTGATTGTGCATCCAGCCAAAGAATGCAGCCAAAACGGCGAGGGTCATGATAACGCAGTTCGATATCTTCAAACTGAATGATCAGATGGTCATGTTTGCGCAACTCTTCATTGCCATCGCATAGACGAAAACTCCCCGACATGCCCAAATGCCAGAGCATGGTGTCGTGTTCAAACTCCGCCAGAATATATTTAGAACGGCGAGTAAGCTTCAGTAATTTTTGCCCCACCAGCTTTTCTATATTCTCCGGAATAGGCCAGCGCAAACTTGACTGACGTACTTCAACACGTTTTACGCGTTGCTCTAATAAAGGCAATAAACTGGTTTTGGTGGTTTCAACTTCTGGTAATTCAGGCATAACACATCAGTGGCGAGGGAGATGCAGCTAATATTGGGTGAATTGGCTGGGATTGCAAGCGTTAATCTGGGTGAAATCGGTGGAAAATGACTGGGTATTTCATCTTTATTTAAGCTGGAATTGTTTAAAGAATAAACTGGGTTTCTATGTTTTTATAGCGAATTTTCTTAGAAGTAAATCGAATGGAAATTATCAATACATTATAAGCTGATGAAAAATATATAAATAATTTGAGATTTTAAAAATAAAAATTATATTTTTATGGCTAAGGCATAACTAAAAGTTTAATGAGTAATAAAAAAAATGCTGAGAATTTATATGAAAAGTTATGTAAATTC
>DFCG01000092.1:0-29252 GCA_002367455.1 Acinetobacter sp. UBA3060
GGTCCAATATAACGTTTGGCATAAGCACCAAATGAACCAGATTCTGGCATATGAACGGCAAGTTCGCCCAAACATAGCATTACCATGTACGCGATAATACCGCCCAGGAGATAAGCGAGAATGGCACCTACAGGCCCCGTTTGTGCAATGACTTCACCCGACCCTAAGAATAGGCCTGTTCCGATTGCGCCACCAAGCGAAATCATGACCAGATGTCGAGTACTCATAGCGCGTTTTAAAGGCGCAGAATTGCCCTGATGCGTAGCATCATTCGGAGATGAGTGCATAGGAAATAAGAAATACTTCAAAGGAATGAAGCGAGCTATTGTAGTGAAAAACTACAAATCTGCAATCGAATAATGGTAATTTCGAATAAGGTCTGATCGTATGAGATCAATAGATGGCGTCCCTACGGGGATTCGAACCCCGGTTACCGCCGTGAAAGGGCGATGTCCTAGGCCTCTAGACGATAGGGACGTTGCGAGGTGATGCGTATATTAAGGATTAAGCCGGGGTTTGTCAAAAGGGTTTTTGCTAAAATTCATTTAACAGTTTAAACATTAGGCAAAACAAAAACTTTATTTTATTAAGATGTTATTTTCTGAACAGATTTCAGGACTATAAAAAATAAATATTTGAAAAGATCACTAAAACTTAGTGATCTGGAGTTTGATATTGCTCAGGCTGAGAGTTTTCAGTTGGCGTTGACACTGTTTCAGTCTCCGCAGTGTGGTTATCATCACGGTTGACGATATAGAGATATAGTGCGGATGGGGCTAAAATCAGTAAAACCAGTAAGATCTTTTTTAACATGATACAAAGGCAAAATATGAAATCGCATTAATTATAGCCTAAGCAAATTAAAAAGAGCAGCAGCATGTACCTATTCAGGCTCTAGAATTTAAAAGTAACATCCGCAATAAATTGGCGGCCGATTTCAGTCATCACACGTGGTCTATCATTTGAGGTCGAGCCTGTTGTATAGGTATTCACGCGGTTGGTTACATTGTTAATGGTTAAACCAAAAATTGCCCTTAAATCTTTTGAAATTTCCCAATCATAGGTGGTGCGCATATCCCATTTAAATTTGGGTTTAATTTCAGAGGCTAAATAGGTGTCAAGCAGTTCACCTTTATACTCGACTTTGTCATTTTTATTGGAGACTACAGCCATATCATCGTAACTGTTTTTATAGCTAAAGAAGTTTGAAATACGTACAGGCAGTGTATCGAATGTAATATCCCAGTTTACTCGTGCGGTCCATGGTTGGTTAAAGTTTGGGGCAGGGCGGTCTGACCAACGGATAATTTGACCATCATAAGAGACCCATTCATCTTGAGTGGCTTGATCATAGGCTGAAGTGTAATCTACATAACTGCGGAAGACTTCACTGTATCAAATCCCAAGGCAAATAAATGTTGGCTATCCCCCAGTGCGATCGGTTGACGATTTTTAAGTGTTAAGGTGTAGATGTCAGCTTTGCCACTTCCATCATTGTTATATTCGTAGAAGAATTTTGATCCATCTAAAGGAGTAACTTTAGTTTTTGATATTTCATCCTGATATTTACGATTGACCCATTTTAGCCCTAGATCCCAATTCTGGATTTGTGTATTCAGGCCTAAAACAGTCTCGTCACTGAAAGGGGTATTGAGCGCTGAACTACGCGCACCGCTGGATAGTGCAGTTTGTGTTTCTACCCAAGTCGCATGTGGGTTTTCACGTGACAGTTTGTAGAGCAAATCATTTTGAATTTCATTCAGCTCTGTACCTAAAGTTTGCTGACCATAGTAGCGATTCCACCCAGCGGATAAATGCAATTGATCATTACTAAAGGGTTTGTAAGAGAGACGACTGCGAAGGGAAATATTGATATTACTACTCAAAGAGTCATAATCAGCATGAACACCAAGGCGTGTTGAAAATTGATCATTCCACTGAATATTATCTTCAATAAATATATTTAGGCGATCTTACTGAGCTTTGATATCACCAGCTTTGTACAGAGTCCCACCAGCGATATATTGTCCATTCCAACCATTTATAGTTAGTTTCTCATCACAATATGGGTCACTTTGAAGGCAGGTAGTATCTTTGCCAAGTTCTTTTAAGTTGATCTTTGTCGCGAGTAAAACATCCTCGACTCGTTTCCACGCAACATTAGCATGGCTATAACCCGTACCTATAGTCATGTTGTGTTGGGATTGACCAAGTTCAAAAGGGTCTATATTCGCTTGTAGGTCATAGGAAAGGACGTCTTGGCGTTGTTCAATCTCTCCCATGATGGCGCCCTCTCGAACTACATCGGTATTATTCCAATCTTTACTTCCTTTGGCGTAGTACCAATGCATACTGTAGTTATTGTCAGCAACACGTTGTGTCGCCGAGTTTTGGAAATTAAGTTTGTGTACGAGAGTACCTAAGTTGAAGCGATGTTCAAGTTCCGAGAACAGAGTAAGTGTTTCGGTTTCAGTAGTACTACCTGAATCACGATTGCTGTCCACATAACTTAAGCTATCGAGCAAACCATAATCGAAACCAAACTTCGCTTTGGTTGAGGCGTTTGGTGTATAAAATAATGTTGCACCAAGATTTGAGATATGTCGTTCTTGATCAATTGTTTTAGGTGTTTCAAAACCACTTTTGACTGGAATAATGGACTCTCTTTGAGAGGCATAAGCATTAAAGCCCCAATCATTCGAGAGCTTCCCATAAATATTGGTGCTTAGACCTTGTTTGGTATATTCCTTTTGGTATTCATCTGTGGGCTCTTCAAATTTACTTTCTTCTAAAGGTGAAATTGAGTTGTAGCGAGCCCAATCGCTTTCAGTGTAATCGTAATTGATAGAACTGTGAATTTTCCCTATCTCTGTTTGCGGTGCACATGTTTTAGCATTTACAACACCACCTGTGAATTGACCATAAGCGGCAGACACGTTGCTATCTAATACTTCAAGCTCACAAAGTAGGTTAGTGTTCACTGCCATAGCTTGTGCGCCAGTTCCGATATCTTGAAATGTATTTGTGTTTGAATTTGCTGGATTAATAAGTAGGTTGTTGGAAACACCATTCACAATAAAATTGTTTTGGAAGGTTTGTGCGCCATTAATAGAGATTTCGGCAGGTTTAATTTCACCTTGAGAACCTGCTGCAAGTTGTGACTGACTAAATTGAACATTTGGATTTAATTTTAAAAAATCGGTAATGTTCTTTGAGCTATTTGGCGTCCTTTCTAAATCTTCTTTTGAATAAACTGTTTTTCCAACTTCATTTGCTTGCTGAGCTTCGATAATAATCGTGCTGAACTTAACCGTAGCTTCCTTGAGGATGGATTCTTGATAATTTGATTCTTCTGCAAAACTAGATGTTGATAAAGCTGTTAGAACCGCAATAGAAAGTGGGGAATAAGCAAAACGCATGAGAAGGGTTGAATATGCGAAAGATAATGGAAGTGATTATCATTAACTTAGAGTGGGTAATCAATAGTAATGAGAATTATTTTCATTAATTAATTGATAAAAGTGTAGGACTTGAGCAGCTTAAGATGCTGATCAAAGAAATATAAAGAAGAGAAAAAATAGATGGCGTCCCTACGGGGATTCGAACCCCGGTTACCGCCGTGAAAGGGCGATGTCCTAGGCCTCTAGACGATAGGGACGTTTAGAAGATGGCGGTATCTTATTGATCCGCCACCANNGCAATCGCGGCCTGAAGAAAACCCAAATCGAAATGTGCATTGTGTCCGACTAAAACTGCATGGGTACAGTTTTGCTGGCGACGCACTTCATTCACAGATTTAAAAATACGCTTAAGCGCAGTTTTTTCATCTTCGGCCATGGCGATTCGCATCGGATTAGAGGGATCGATCCCAATAAACTCCAGCGAACGTCGGTCGAGGTTGGCTCCT
This sequence comes from Acinetobacter sp. UBA3060, assembly GCA_002367455.1. Taxonomy (GTDB): domain Bacteria; phylum Pseudomonadota; class Gammaproteobacteria; order Pseudomonadales; family Moraxellaceae; genus Acinetobacter. Next base: position 3,908 of record DFCG01000092.1, read on the forward strand.
TCGAAAGGATTGATATGTGCATGGTAAGCTTGACCCGGCACAAATTGACCATCCTCATTATAAACAATCGGAATGGCCGCAATTTCCAGCAATGCATCAGTCTGCGCATTAAAACCTGCAGTCTCGACATCGACAACTACAGGTAAGAATCCACGAAAACGTTGACCAATGATAGGGAGCGTTTCATTTGTCACACTTTTCTCCATTGAATGGTTTTACCCGCATACAGTGGGATAATCTGTTCACCATCCAGATAGTCTAAACTTTCAGGGATTACTTGATCTTCTTTCACCAGGGTAATAGTGCTGGTATTACGTGGCAGGCTATAGAAGTCTGCACCAAAATGGCTGGCAAAACCTTCCAGGCGTTCAATTTTACCCACCTGATCAAATGCCTGAGCATACAGCTCAATGGCAGTCGGCGCACTATAACATCCTGCACAGCCACACGCATTTTCTTTTGCATTTTTTGAATGCGGCGCGCTGTCTGTTCCCAAGAAAAATTTAGGATTACCGCTGGTTGCGACTTCCAGCAAAGTTTGCTGATGCGTTTGACGTTTTAAAATCGGCAAGCAGTAGAAATGTGGCTTGATCCCACCGACCAGCATGTCATTTCGGTTAAACAATAAATGTTGTGGCGTAATAGTTGCAGCGACATTACGGTCTTGCTCAAGCACAAAGTTTGCGGCTTCGCTAGTGGTGATGTGTTCGAGAACCAGTTTCAGCTTGGGAAATTGTCTAAGTAAGGGAGCCAGCACTTCATCCAGGAAACGCTTTTCACGGTCAAAAATATCGACATGATTATGCGTNNTCGCTCACACCACTATCGGAGTTGGTGGTCGCACCCGCAGGATAGAGCTTGATGGCATTGACATGCGCAGATTCTTTGATCTTTTTAACTTCGCTTGCCGGGGTGTTGTCAGTGAAATACAGCACCATACGCGGGTCGAAATTTACCCCTTCAGGCACATGTGCCATGATACGTTCACGGTAGGCATTGGCTTCTTCGACAGTTTTAACGGGTGGCACCAGATTTGGCATGCAAATGGCGCGAGAAAACTGCTTGGCTAAATCGGGAACGGTACGTTGAAGTGCTAAACCATCACGCAGGTGAACGTGCCAATCATCTGGCTGGAGAATCGTAATCGTATTCAAGGCAAATTCAGTCGAACAAATAAAACAAATGATAATCCATCTATAGTAAAAATGGTAACGAGAAAGCGCTACAAAATAAGGGATATGTATAAATTAATTTTAAAAAGTATGTTATTTTAAAATTAATAAAAAAATTACATAAATACTTGGCAATGGAATACAAGTACAATCTAGCGAAATTGCAAGATGATAAAGAAGACATAGAACAACTGATTACACGGCAAAGCCAGCGTGTAGGCCCGGTCTTCCCACAAAATCTGGAACAAGAATTCTGGACCAAAAATCTGGAACGCGCCCGNNATGATTCCCACAGATTACTGGAGCATCAGCAAAGAATATTTCGTACATGATTTTGTCCTGTGTATGCTGGGCCTGCTCAATGGCGGCATGTCATTAATCATTTTTTATATATTCTCCTGTTTACCCAAGATCAAGCGCTTTTTTCCGCAGGCTTCGATGCTGTTGGTGTTCTGGATACAGGTGTCAATTTCATGCATTACCATGTCGATTAAAACTGATGCCTTGCAGCATCAGTCCATGGCCATAGTCACGATCGTGTATATCCTGGGTTATATTCTGACCGGTATTAGACCGATTCAGATGCTGGTCACCGGATTACTCGCTGCGGCAACTACTATTCTTGTATTGTTTAGCCTTTCAGTTGAATTTAATCCTATGGTTTTTGGCCGGATTTTAATTGGAAGTTGCTTGCTGGGTTATGTGATTAGCCATATGATTTTTGCCCGTGAACGTGTGATATTTCTCTATAGCATTCGCGCCAGAATCAGTGAGCAGATCCAGCGTATNNCATATGGACTTTGTCGCGCGTTATGGCGGGGAAGAGTTTGTGGTGCTCTTGCCAGAAACGGATGCACATGGTGCTTATGCAGTGGCTTCAAATATTTTTAAGGCGATTGATCGTCTGGAAATTCCACATGAAAAATCCTCGGTTGCGAAACATATCACCATCAGTTTAGGCATTACCGTCTATCGTGGTGAAGATGATATTGATAAAGACGCCTTATTGGGAATCGCGGATCAGGCGCTATATCGTGCCAAACAGCTTGGACGCAACCAGATTTATTATCAATCCATTCGTTCAGTCAATTCAGATATCGCAAATGGTTAGAGATTATTACAATCAATAAACGAACCCTCAATAAAAAACCGCTCATCAGGAGCGGTTTTTTATGAAACTAAAAAGGACTAAAACTTAGTTTTTGTCTTTTAGTTGTGGCACTGCAGATGCTGAACCAACTGCCAATAAACCAGTCTCTGTATAGATGCCCAGTTTCGCACGAGTATCCGTGATATCCAGGTTACGCATGGTCAACTGACCAATACGATCCATCGGCGAGAACATAGAATCACCTTTCTCCATAGTCAAACGCTCAGCTTCATAAGTGAGGTTCGGAGATTCAGTATTCATAATGGTGTAGTCATTACCACGACGCAATTCGATCGTTACAGTACCGGTAACTGCTTTAGCAACCCAACGCTGTGCAGTTTCACGCAGCATAAGCGCTTGAGAATCGAACCAGCGACCTTGGTAAAGCAAACGACCTAAACGTAGACCGTTAATACGGTATTGTTCAATCGTATCTTCGTTATGAATACCCGTTACCAGACGCTCATAAGCGATGTGAAGCAGCGCCATACCCGGAGCTTCATAGATACCGCGAGATTTCGCTTCGATGATACGGTTTTCGATTTGATCCGACATACCTAGACCGTGACGGCCACCGATGCGGTTCGCTTCAAGAATAAATTCAACTGGATCTTCAATGCGTTGACCGCTGATAGCAACCGGGAAGCCTTCTTCAAAAGTAATCGATACTTCTTCAGCTTTTACTTCTACGTCATCTTTCCAGAACGCAACGCCCATGATTGGCTCAACGATTTTGATGCCTGCATTCAGGTATTCAAGATCTTTAGCTTCGTGCGTCGCACCCAGCATGTTTGAGTCAGTTGAATAAGCTTTTTCTTTTGACATTTTATAGTCAAAACCATTGTCGATCAGGAACTGTGACATTTCTGCACGTCCGCCCAGCTCGTCAATGAAAGTTTGGTCTAACCAAGGCTTGTAGATTTTAAGCGCAGGATTGGTCAATAAACCATAACGGTAGAAACGTTCAATGTCGTTGCCTTTATAAGTTGAACCGTCACCCCAGATGTTAACGTCATCTTCTTTCATGGCAGTAACCAGCATGGTACCTGTTACTGCACGACCCAATGGCGTCGTGTTGAAATAAGGCATACCACCTGTAGAAATATGGAACGCGCCACATTGAATTGCAGCAATACCTTCTAATGCAAGCTGTAAACGGCAGTCGATTAAACGTGCTTTTACTGCGCCATAAGCTTCAGCTTTTTTTGGAATCGCATCGTAATCGTCTTCGTCTGGCTGACCCAGGTTTGCTGTGTAAGCATAAGGTTCAGCGCCTTTTTGTTTCATCCACAAAAGAGCAGCAGAAGTATCTAGACCACCAGAGAAGGCAATACCAACTTTTTTACCTACTGGGACATTCTGCAAGATAGTTGCATTATCAGACATTGTTCATCCTAATGATATGAAATAGGCACGCCAGAATTGGTGGCCTGAAAAAATACATATTGCATCAATTGTATCATTAATTTATTTAGGTTTGCTTTAGAAAAGAAAAACTCGTTTTAAAATCTCTATTCAATAGGCTTAAATAATCATAAATCGCACGATTTTAACCAGAATCCTGCTGAAAAAGTAAAAAAATGGTTATATTCAGCCGAATAATTTAAAAACCAGATAAAACAGGAATAAAAGCATGGCGACTCATATCCCACCTTTACCTAATTTAAATCCTAAAACCAAGAATGAAACACTGGCACTGTTGCATGGGATTTATGCCGGCCTGATTGGTTTTAGTGCAGTGCTGTTTTTATATCTTGAATATCAGCAATCCAGTATTTCCATGCTGAGTTTAGGTGTGCTGCTGCTTTTAGGCTTGTTGATGTTTTTTAATATCCAGGCCAGTATCAAGGTGAAGCAGGGCAATGGTTCAGGACGTACTTTATCCAGAATAATGGCTATTCTGATGTTGCTGAGTTTTCCAATTGGTACAGTATTGGGCGTGATTGCATTATGGAAATCCAGCGCACGACAATGGCAGAACTAATTCGTCATGTATAGAAAGAACTGTTTCGAAGATTGATATTTGTGCCTGAAAATGCTGAACTCCGGGTCATAAAAAGCCGCTGAAAATCAGTTAAAGTAAGGGAATGACTTGCTCAGCCAAATATAATCAGGGATTTGTTATGACCACGACGCGCTATGCCAACATTTTAAAACCACTGCATTTAGGTTTTACCACCATTAAAAACCGGGTCGTAATGGGGTCGATGCATACTGGTCTGGAAGACCGCTTCTATAATTATCCTAAACTTGCAGCGTATTTTGGCGAACGTGCCAAGGGTGGCGTAGGTCTGCTGATTACGGGTGGAATATCGCCAAACCGTCAAGGCTGGTTGTTGCCGGCAGGCGGCACCATGAATACCTTGGGAGATATTGCGCCACATCGTCTGGTGACGCATGCAGTGCATAAACATGGCGCCAAAATTCTTTTGCAAATTCTGCATGCCGGACGTTATGGCTATCAGCCTTTTGTGGTGTCGGCAAGTCCAATCAAATCGCCAATTTCTCCTTTTAAACCACGTGAAATGTCAGATAAACAGATCCTGAATACCATTCAGGATTATGTGAAAACTGCCAGTATTGCCAAAAAAGCCGGCTACGATGGCGTAGAAATTATGGGTTCAGAAGGCTATTTGCTGAATCAGTTTTTAAGCCGTCATGTCAATCAGCGTACCGACCGTTGGGGTGGCCCGATCGAAAACCGGATGCGTTTTGCCGTAGAAATTGTCAAAGCCATTCGCGAGGAAATTGGCGAAAAATTTATTATCTGTTTTCGTTTGTCGCTTCTCGATTTGGTACATGATGGCAATACCATGCAGGAAGTCATTACCGTAGCTAAAGCTTTGGAAAAGGCTGGAATTACTTTGCTCAATACCGGTATTGGCTGGCATGAAGCACGTATTCCAACCATTGTGACTTCTGTACCGCGTGCTGCTTTTGTCGATTACACGGCTGAAGTTAAGAAACATGTTTCGGTGCCGGTGATTGCGTCTAACCGCATCAATATGCCAGACACTGCCGAAGCGATTTTGGCTTCCGGTCAGGCAGATATGGTACAGATGGCACGTCCACTTTTGGCAGATGCGTTCTGGGTCAATAAAACTGCAACCAATCGCGTTGATGAAATCAATACCTGTATTGCCTGTAATCAGGCCTGTCTGGATCATACCTTTAAAAACCAGCGGGCAACCTGCCTGGTCAATCCGCGTGCCGCTTATGAAACCGAACTGGTCTATATCAAAACCAAGAAACCAAAAAGTATTGCAGTGATTGGCGGGGGAGTTGCAGGTCTGTCAGCGGCTACTGTCGCAGCCAGTCGTGGGCATGATGTCACTTTGTTTGAGGCTAGTCATGAAGTAGGCGGACAGTTCAATCTGGCTAAAGTGATTCCCGGGAAAGAAGAATTTCACGAAACGATTCGTTATTTTAAAGTGCAGCTAGAAAAAACNNGCGCCTGTCGGTGATCGTGTTGCGGTCATTGGCGCAGGTGGTATTGGTTTTGATGTGTCCGAGTTTTTATTAAAGCCACCGCATCAGTTACAGCCACAGCCTGTGGATGAGTGGAAACGTGAATGGGGTGTTGATTCCCAACCAGATTATGTGACTGAAGGCGGCTTACAATGTGCTGAAGTAGAACCTCCAGTACGGGAAATTTATTTATTACAACGTAAAAAAACACCACTTGGTGCAGGACTGGGCAAGACTTCAGGCTGGGTACATCGTGCCCAGTTAAAAAAACATGCAGTACGGATGTTGCGCGGTGTACAATATAGGTCTGTTACCGATGAAGGCTTATGGATTGAGGTGGATGGTCATGCTCAATTATTACGTGTAGATACCATTGTAGTGTGTGCAGGTCAGGAATCGGTGAAAGACCTGATGCCGAGTGCTGGGGAGAATACCTTGGCGCAGTATCATATTATTGGCGGTGCAAAACTGGCTGCTGAACTCGATGCCAAGCGCGCCATTCGTGAGGGAGCGGAATTAGCAGCAAAACTGTAAGGATTTGATGAAACTATATGCAGTTGATTGCATTCACTGTAATTTTCACTTGTCAGCCGGACAAAAGCTCCGTATTATTGCGCCCATGGAAGCGTGGCAGAGCGGTTTAATGCACCGGTCTTGAAAACCGACGAGGGTGTGAGTCCTCCGTGAGTTCGAATCTCACCGCTTCCGCCAAATTTTAAAAACCCCAGTCGAAAGATTGGGGTTTTTTATTACTTTAAGATTTTAATAGAATGCTGGAAAATAAACGGGGTTCGAAGAAAACCACCATTTAAAAAGTCAATAATTTATAAATAGATGTTATTCAAGCACGTACTTCAATCTTGATTAGAGCTAAAGCAATTCTCTCTACATGTTGGTAAGCCGACTGCTCTAGCTCTTCACCAAAGATATCCGGGTCAATTTCTTCATAGGACCAGATTATATTTTGATGCTGTTTCATCAAATCTTTAAGATGCTGCAAAAATAGATTGCCCTTCTCAGTCACGGTCACACCTGTATAGAGAAATAAACGTCCGCCAGAATTCAGCCGCTGTAAACCTTCTTTTATAATCCTAAATGATAAATCACAGCCATCCAGTTTATTACCGCCATGACGATATTGACGTTGTTCGGGATCAATTAAATACGGTGGATTAGCAAAAATCAGATCAAATTTTCCATCAAGATTGGAAAATAAATTACTTTGAACCGGATGAATATGGTTTAAGCCGGCAAAACTGATATTAATCTGGCTATAGAGCAAGGCTTTGGGATTCAGGTCTGCAACCATAATTTCATTAACATCTGGAAAATGTCTGGCAATGCTGATCGCGGCTGCTGAAGTGCCACAACACATTTCCACGGCCCGTTTGAAAGGACGAGGCTGAGTGGCTAGATATTGCTTGAGATGATAGATAAAGCGATACGTATCCGGGCCAAAAAATACCGCATCTTGCTGAGTAGTCGGAAAAGCTGAATGAATAAAGAGTTCGCCATCGAGTGAAGAAACTCGAATCTGACTCAAGTATTGATCTTCCTGAACCTGTAGAAGTTGATGTTCTTGCAATAATTCAAACAGAACGGGATCAAGATCAGTTTTTTTAAAGTTTAGATTCCAGCCAAAGATATCCTGAAGGGTTCTGTGCTTATAAATTTCATTCTTTTTCCGATTCAGAATTCGCTGGTGGGAAAGTGGTGTAATGGTCGTGAACTGATAATCTTGTTGTTTTAAAAAGGCTAATAAATAAAACAAAGCTTGTTGCTGGATGCTTTGCATCTCTAAAATCTGGTTCATACGAATATGCTCTTCTATTTATTTAACCTACATGAAAAGATTAATTCACTTTATGGCTGCAAAAGACAATATCAAAACCAGTCGCGAATGATCAAAGCTATACAGCACTGGATTCCATAGAAATGGATCAGTTTATATTCACCTAAATAATGCATTGCTTAGGTAAAAATGTGATGAGAATTGGTTGGATTTGTATAGGTAGCAGGCATAATTTTCTTGGTTAGGAAACCTTATTATGATATTGCCACCTATTATTTCTTATTTACGATTATATGTATAAAAAATGGCTATTAATCACTGGGATCAATAGCCATTAGAGCTGAGAGCTTTAAAAGTTTAGTTGGGTACTTCCGGCAAATCAAACCAGATCACTTGCGCATCTTCGCTTGCTTTAATTTCTGTATCATCTAGAAAAGCAATTGCGCCGCCCGCTTCCACTGTATGTTCAGCGATCTGGACAGTGCCAGAAACAACATGTACATAATTAATATGCTGGGTCGCTTTCACTTCCAGACTTTGGCCTTGCTGAATCACCGCAGTTTTGACTTCGGCATTCTGACGAATATGCATCGGTGCATTGTCATTCGGACCACAAATCAAATGCCACTGGTTCGGTTGCTCATGCGGGTCAAGACGGATTTGCTGATAGTTCGGCTTGGCATCACGTTCATTTGGAATAATCCAGATTTGCAGTAAATGGACCTGTTCGTCGCCTTGGTTCATTTCACTGTGCCGCACACCTGTTCCTGCACTCATCAGTTGCCATTCACCCGCAGCGATTCCGCCATGATTGCCCATGCTGTCCTGATGGGTAATGGTTCCTTTCAGCACACAGGTCAGGATTTCCATATTGTCATGCGGATGTGTGCCAAAACCCTGATGACCATCAATCAGGTCATCATTAATCACGCGTAAAGCACTGATACCCATATACTTTGGATTATACCAGTTACCAAATGAGAAGCTGTGTTTAGACTCTAGCCAGCCCATTTTTACATGACCACGATTTTCGCTAGGATGTAGAAAAGCATTCATGATTTCATCTCGACATTATTTTTAACTTGAGATCATCATACTGTCGTTTTATAACTGAAAAAATCTCAAATNNATCATCATTCTAAGAAACGAACCGTTACGCCAGATTTGACTTTACGGCCAAGATCATTGGCATCCCAGTTAGTTAAACGAATACAACCATGTGACGCTGTTTTCGAAATGGTAGACGGGTTTGGTGTCCCGTGAATACCGAATGATTTCTTGCTTAAACCAATCCAGATATTCCCGACAGGACCGTTAGGACCTGGTGGTAAAGATAGTGGTTTTAAGTTTTTACCTTGTACAAAGTTAGAAGGTGAGTAGCTGTACCAAGGGTTTGGTGCAACACCTGTTACTTTATAGGTTCCGGTCGGAGATGGTGTATCTGCACTACCAATGGTGGCAGGGAATGACGCGATCATTTGATTTTTACTGTTAAATAAGTACAGTTGTTTCGCGCCTTTATGTGCAACAATCAAGTGAATACCTTCAGGCAAGTCATTACGTACATTACTGACCAGTAATTTTTCACCAACTTTATTAAAGTTAGCATTTGGATTGAGTTTCTTTAAGAAATTCTCATCCATATGGAATTTTTCACTCAACATTTCACTGACACGTGTGTAGTACAAGCCTTTCATTTTCGCCTGTAACGCATAATCTGAAGGAATAGACTTGGCAAATGGGCCTGCCAGATCTTTTTCAGTAATGGTGTATTCAACAAAGGCTGGCTTAGAACCCTGACGTGCAACTAGTTTATCCCAGGTTTCCTGAGTCAAAACACCTGTCGGTTTAATGCCATTCATTTGCTGGAAAGATGCAATGGCTTTTAGTGTATTTTTACCGCTGGTTCCGTCAATCGCCCCCGGTGATGCATGGGCATTATTCAGCATGACATGTGCACGTGCGTAAACTGGGAATTGACCTGCACCGATATTTTCATACCACTGGGCATTATTTAAGCCATCTAAAGTCCACGAAGCTTTGGTCGCTGCAGAGTTAGTCGATGCTTTGGTATTTGGTGCTGCGCCAATAGAAGCAGTCTGATCTTCGGTATCCTGTAGCTCATTCAGCGCTTCAGATGCCTGTTTTAAGTCTTGTTGTTCTTGTGCGGTAATTTGCGCTTCTGCAGGTGCTGCTTGGGCCGCTGAAGCTTCAGTTGCTAATGGATCAATCGGATCTTGCACTGCAACATCAGTCACCACTTGGGGTTTTAATGGTTGTTCAGCAGTAGACGCGGCAAAAACTTGACCTGCGAAAATGCAACCTAGACTCACAGCGAGCATTGTGCGAACGAACATGTAACTCAACCTTAAGAATTATTTCTTTAACTATGTGAAAAAACACTATAAGTATTACAGAAAAAATGTGGAGATGCAGTAGTTGTTTTGTGTAAATCACTAGGTTGCCGTTCAATCCGATCGGTTTTTAAAGTTGCCAGAAGTTATTAAAACTGCGGCCTTTTTGCTATGATGTTGGCAATGTCAAAGAAAGATGGGAATGTGAATGACGACCTTAAAAAATGATCGTTTTCTGCGCGCATTGTTGCGTGAGCCTGTAGATGCTACGCCAGTATGGATGATGCGTCAGGCTGGCCGTTATTTGCCTGAGTACCGCGAAACGCGTACCAAGGCAGGAGATTTCCTTTCGCTTTGCAAGAATACTGAACTGGCCTGTGAAGTAACTTTGCAGCCTTTACGCCGTTATGATCTTGATGCCGCGATTTTATTCTCGGATATCTTGACGGTTCCGGATGCTTTGGGACTGGGGCTGTATTTTGAAGCCGGTGAAGGCCCGAAATTTCACAAGACCATCCGTACCGAACAGGATGTCGCCAATCTGCCTGCATTTAATGCCAAGTCGGATCTGGATTATGTGATGAATGCCGTTTCGACCATTCGTTCAGCCTTGGGCGGTCAGGTTCCTCTGATTGGTTTCTCAGGCAGTCCATGGACTCTGGCAACGTATATGGTCGAAGGCGGTTCAAGCAAGGATTTCCGTTTTACCAAACAGATGATGTATGCGCAGCCTGAAGTTTTGCATGCTTTACTGGATCGTCTGGCTGATGCAGTGACTGAATATTTGAATGCGCAGATCGATGCGGGTGCACAAGCGGTACAGATCTTTGATAGTTGGGGTGGGGCATTAGCACATCGTGAATATATCGAGTTCTCGCTGAACTATATGCAGAAGATTGTCGCTGGTTTGCAACGTGAGAAAGACGGCCGCAAGATTCCGGTAATTCTGTTTACCAAAGGTGGCGGTCAATGGTTGGAACCGATGATTACGACAGGCGCAGATGCATTTGGTCTGGACTGGACCACGCCATTGAATGTCGCTCGTCAAACGGTTGCTGGTCGTGCAGCACTTCAGGGTAACCTGGATCCTGCAACTTTATATGGTTCATCAGACACCATCATTAAAGCGACAAAAGCCATGCTGGATGATGCCTATGCCAATGGCGAGAAAACCGGTTATGTTGCCAATTTAGGTCATGGTATTACCCAGTGGGTTGATCCGGCGAATCCAAAAGCATTTATTGATACCGTACATGAGTATAGTGCCAAATATCTTTAGGATGTAAACCTTGATCGATCTATTCAAATCAGGGTTTGAATTTACTTATAAGGCAGCTTCGGCTGCCTTATTTGGGATTTTACTCCTGCTCGCTTTTGCGCTGACTGCTTCTATGGGCAGCGATCTCTTCTTTGGTTTTTACCGGTATGACTATCTGCTTTTTTTTGCTTTGCTGATTCAGGTGATATTGCTCTATACCAAACTGGAATCCTGGGCTGAAGCCAAAGTGATTGCGTTATTTCATCTCATGGCCATGGTGATGGAAATCTTCCTGACCCATCCGGCAATTGCTTCCTGGCATTACCCTCAACCCGCAATATTTAAAATCCTGACCGTGCCTTTATTTGCCGGTTTTATGTATTCTGCGGTCGGCAGTTTTTTTGCGCGCTCTTTACGTCTATATCAGGTTTCATTTGAAAAATTGCCGCGTTTTAGCCATATGCTGACATTGGCTGTCTTGTCTTATATCAACTTTATGAGCAAGTTTTTTATTCCCGATTATCGGGTGATTTTATTTGTCTGGAGCGTGCTGATGTTCTGGAAAACCAGAATTCGCTTTCAGCTGAATCGGCATACTTTTCAGTTGCCGATGTTACCCGTACTGCTGATTCTGGCGTTTATTATCTGGATTGCCGAGAACATCAGTACCTTTTACCAGATCTGGCTCTATCCAAGCCAGATTGAGCAATGGCATATGGTGGGATGGGGCAAACTGGGCTCCTGGTATTTGTTGTTATTGCTGAGTCTGGTGTTAGTACTGAAAATCTTGGGACAGCGTAATTCACAAGGCGATTGGGCGCTCAAGGAACAGTAAAATCAATCAGGTTATGTTTATGTAAAGCATACATTTTTTCAATTGCGCCAAACTTGACTTGTCGCTACTCTGCTGAGTATGTAATTTAAATTACATTATTAGAGTAATAACAAAGATTGCATGAGAATAATTGGAGAATAACTATGTTGAAAAAAATTATGCTGGCGGCGGTATTGGCGACTGGTTCAAGCATGGCGATGGCTGACCGAGATGTCGGTTGTGGTATCGGAAGCCAGGTGTGGGCGGGTCAGTCTGGTATTATTCCTAAACTCTTTGCAGGTACGACCAACGTTCTGTTCACGAATCAGTGGCTCGGGATCACTTTTGGTACTTTAGGTTGTAGCCAGGGCGGTACCGTAACCGCTCAAGTGGTGACCTTTACCAATGAAAACGCTGAAGCATTGGCGCGTGATATGGCAGTTGGAGAGGGTGAAAGCCTGAATGTTCTGGCTGAACTTTTGAATATTAAATCTGAAGATAAAGCTCGTTTCTTTAGCGTTTCCAAGCAGAATTTCTCTGAAATTTATTCCGAAGAAAACCAGAATACATTACAAGTTTTAAGCACCTTACAAACTGTGATGGCCAAAGATGAAGTATTGAAATCCTACATCTGATCCGCACCCTAAAAACCCTGCTGTTCTGGCAGGGTTTTCTTATGACTAAAAGAAATTGATGAGAATAAGTTAACTGAATGAAATATGCGTTCTTCATGTTGGGCCTGACATTCAGCCCTTTAAGTTTTTCTAGCGAAATTAATCCAGACATCCAGCATTATATCGCTCAGGCCGAAACTCAGCGTCTGGATCAGAGCACTACCTGGCAACGTCTCATGTATGCCAATCCCCAAGGTCATAGCGAGGTTAACTATTCGGGCTATTTCCTGGCAGAGCAGGGAAAAACTGATCTAAAAAAAGAAATGCAGCATAACATTCAGGCTTTATTCCTGAGCGCAGAGCCGAATCAGTCCGTCCGCTGTAAGTTTCCTGCACGCAGCAGCTGGTTAATGCAGCAATTGAATATTTCCGAGCAACAATTGCCTGCGGTCAGTTGCCCGGATTTGGATAAATGGATTGGCGAGGTCAAGCCTTATCAGACAACCCTGATCTATGCCACGGATTTTATGGGTAATCCCAGCTCGATGTTTGGTCATACCTTGTTGCGTCTGGACCCTAAAGACCAGCAACAACTCAATCTGATTTCTTATGCGGTCAACTATGCTGCGACGGTCGATGGCAATGACAACTGGTCCTTTGCCTGGAAAGGACTAACCGGACAATATCCCGGTGAATATTCACTGATGCCGTATTACCGCAAGGTCAAAGAGTATGGTGACTTTGAAAGCCGGGATTTATGGGAATATGAATTAAACTTAAGCCCGCAAGAAACCAGGTTTTTGGTACAGCATCTCTGGGAAATGCAAAATGTAAGTTTCCCTTATTATTTTATCAGTGATAATTGCGCTTATCGCCTACTGGGACTGTTTGATCTGGTACGTCCCGAGCTGAATCTACAGAAACAGTTTAATTCGACTGCGATTCCGATTGAAACACTGAAAGTCGTAGAACAGCAGGGCTTGATCAAACAGAAAGTTTACCGTCCAGCGCTTGAAACTCAATTGCTGGCTCAAGCCAGACAGCATGGCAAAGCGCTGGCAAAAACTTCACATCAGCTGGCGTATGCAGAAGCAAGTGTGATGTCTTCAATCTTGCAGCCTTATCCGGCAGAAGATCAGGCCAAAATTCTGGAAATGGCCTATGATCATTTGTATCTGGACTTTCTCCGACAAAAAGTCGATAAATCATTTTCCCAGCCACGTTTCCGCAAGTTACTGGGTTTAAGAAGCCAGCTGGATATCGAGAAACAGCGTAAAGCGCCGGAACGTCCAAAAACAGATCCAGTACAAAGCCATCATGCACGGAATATCAGTCTTCAGGCCGGACAGGTTCAGGGTGAATCCTTTGTCCAGCTTGGCCATCGGCAGGCCTATCATGATCTCATCGACCCGCAAGGCGGTTTTCGAACCGGCACACAATTGCTGTTTCTGGATGGGGCTTTGCAATATCGTGACAGTGAACTCAAACTGGAGCATCTGGATCTATTGACTGTCAATTCCTATAACCCCGTCAATCCGTTTAATACGCCGTTATCCTGGGGTTTTAATCTGGGTTGGAGACAGGAGGCATTGGATGCGCATGGCCAGTTTAGTGAAGATGAACAGCATGGCGTCGCCAGCTTAAAAACTCAGGCCGGTTATAGCTGGGCAAATGCCAGCCGTGAATATCTATGTTATGCACAAATGCAAACTCAGCTACAGGCAGGTAAGTCACTTGATCAAGGCTGGCGCGTAGGTGCAGGCCCTACTGTGGGGTGCCAGAATATCTGGAGCGATCAGATCAACAGTCTGGTGCAGGTGGAACTGCCTTATTGGGAAGATTCGCATCGCTGGCAGCTGAAACTGAATACTGAACTCCAATACGCATTCAATCCACAACATGCACTTCGGCTGTCTTGGGAATATCAGCAGCAACAAGCCAAAGACTGGGATCAATGGATTCTTGGTTTGATCCGGTATTTTTAAGATTGAGTCAAAACTGATTAACACTATTCATAAATTGCTGTGTATCCATGAGGCTACTGTTCGGTTTTCCCGTGTATAAAAAGATTGGCTGGGTTGGGTACAAATAATCTGGTCGATATTTTAGGAAAAATACCTGATATTTGTTATATTTATCACATAATGTGAGTGCAAATTGCAAGGTTTTGGGGAACAGACAGTATGAATAATGAATGCATGGCAAGACTGGCCGAGCAATGGGAACAGATCTGTCAAAATTATTCATCTGATGACTTATTGCATGCCTTTCATTTTATTCAAGATCATTCCCTGATTCTGGTGGAAGAATTCTATAAAAACATGCTCATTGAAAAGGAATCTGCAGAATTCTTTTCCGATGACTTGATTCAACAGCGCTTGCGCGACACCTTAAATGCCTGGCTGCTTGAAAGCTTTAGTGTGGGGATTAATAAACGCTATGCCGATGCCGTGCAGAAACAGGCGATGGTGGGGCATGTACATGCGCGTGTCGGAATTCCGTCCTGGCTGATCATGCGCGGTGTACGTGAAATTGAGCGTAAAATGTTTGAACTGCTGGATGAAAATCCTCACCACAGTATGTTGACTACCTGCAGTTATATTGTCCAGATCATGGGATTTGCCACAGAAGTCATGTGCCGATCTTATGAGGCCAAAACAGCCATGAATCAGGAAATTAAACACAGTTATCGTGTTTTTTCAGCGATGCAGGATGTGGCCGTACAAAAAGATAAACAGCGCAGCTCATTGCTGGACTGGGAAAATGAGCTTATGTTCAAGGTCTTTTCTGAGCATGAGAAATTGAATCATCCGATGTTGTCCAAGTCTGAGTTCGGTTTATGGTTTATCCATAAAGCCTCTTATGCTTTTACCGGTTCTGATCAGGTCGATTTAATCATTGAACGAATTTATCAAGTCGATGAACTTAATCAAGATATTATGGACTGTACGGACAAAAACAATATGCTGGGACTGATCCAGCGAATCCGTGACTTGAACCGTGAGATTCAGTTGTTAGTAGATCAGTTATTTCAGGTGGCCGAATATATTGAATCAGGTAATGATTCATTGACCCAGTTATTGAATCGTCGTTATTTGAATACCATTATTTCACGTGAAATCACTTTTTCCCGTAAGAATCATACGCCTTTGTCTTTACTTGCCATTGATGCTGATTATTTCAAAAGTATTAATGACAAATTCGGACATGCAGCAGGTGATCTGGCTTTGAAATTTCTGGCCGAAGCATTGCAAAAATACAGTCAGGGCAGTGATTATGCTTTCCGGGTCGGCGGNNCGTAAATATATTGAAAATGGCATGATTAATTCGGCACAAGGCCAGCAGTTTAAATTTACGGTCAGTATTGGTTGTGTGCTTTATGATGGACATCCGGATTATCAGCGCTTCCTGAATGCGGCAGATTCTGCCTTGTATATGGCGAAGAACAACGGGCGTAACAGAGTCTATATAGCTCATCAGTCCTTGAACCCAGTCGCACAGCCACTCTCTGTTTACATAAAAGGTTTTATCCAGTTGCAGACTGCTGCTCTATAAATTCCTGAAATTTCTTTTTTTGCTGAAGATATTCGGGATGATTTTTAGCTTCATCCCATTTCTGTTTAAAGATTTTGGCAGCAGCGGCTTTAACCGGGTCTTCCTGATTGCGCGGTAGCTCTGAACGGCCATGCGCGCCACTTAAACCTTTTTTGTCTTCTGGAACCGGACCGTCGTATTTTTTGCCCCCTTTATGATTGGCATAACGCCGGGCACGGGTAAAACCCATCTGTAAAAACTTGCGTGCCATGTCCGCACCAACAAAATCTTCTTGTTTTAAATACTCTAAAAAAAGCTGATAGATTTTCTCGCTACTGGCTTGGGCTTTTTCTTCATCTGCAAAGCGCCAGTGTGGCAGGATTTCCGATTTATAAGGCTCAACCAGTAATACACCTTGTTCACCACGGCCAATCCGGTAGAGCTCGGGTCGTTTACGAAAATTAATTTTTGCGAAGTCCAGCGAATAATCAAAACTATTCGAAACTACACGTGACGGACGTTTTGGTGGAGCTATTTTGGCAGATGGCTTCATATTCGGCCTTTTCTGAAATTTAAAATTATTCGATATTTCAGCTAATACAAATTATAAAAATGAAAGGGCAGGACACAGAAAAGCCCCTGGCATTTAGAACTAGGGGCTTTCATTTTACTTCGATTTTTTCGAACTGGTCTTCGAGGTTTTAGCCTTGGTTGACTTGCTCTTAGAAGAGCTGCTCGACTGCTTTTTAGCAGGTGCCGCTTTTTTTGAAGAAGACTTTTTCACTTTAGTGTCGTCTTTACTCTTGTTGCTGCTTTTTGCTTTAGCCGGTTTTTTCGCGGAAGAGGTCTTTTGGTCTTTCGCTTTATCACTGGCTTTTGAGCTCGAATTTTTCTTCGCCTTCACTTTTTCATCTTTGCTGGCATTGTCTTTCTTAGAAGATGCCGCTTTAGATTTACTGCTCGCCGCTTTTTTAGTGACTTTGCGATCACTGTCTTTGTCACTACTCTTATTCGACTTTTTCAGTTTCTCATCTTGGATCTTTTTAGCAGTTTTTGCTGATTTTTTGCTGTCTTTCGCCTGGTTATTTTTACTATTCGCCATGGTTACTTTCCTTATCATTAAAAATCAATCAGAAAGATATAAAGCGCTTTGCTGTATATCAACTTCAAATTACTTTAATGGGAGAGCGGCAGGATTAAAACTTTATCGTGTATCCAAGTGTAGGCTTGTTGCAAACACAAGCAGGAATTGTTTGAGTTCTAGACTGAAACATAGCAAGTTTTGGGACAGGTCTTTAAACCCTGTTACCAGGTGTTATTTATAGCAAGTGAGCTTTTGAATTAAGTATTGATATCCTCTTCCTTTAAAAGCAAAAAACCCCGAATGATCGAGGCTTTGAGTAACTTATTTTTAAGCTTTAATAATTAATAGCTTTCTGGAACCGCACTTAAAAATTCACGACGTGTTTCTTTGTCGGTTTTAAAATCACCAATAAATGATACCGTACGTGTGGTTGATTCCTGCTTGCCTACACCGCGCATCATCATGCACATGTGCGCAGAATCAATCATTACTGCAACACCGCGTGCTTTGGTGACTTCAGCCACTGCTTCTGCAATTTGCTGAGTCAGATTTTCCTGAATCTGCAAACGGCGTGCAAACATTTCAGTAATACGGGCAAATTTAGACAGGCCTAAAACATGACCTTCTGGCAAATAGGCGATATGTACGCGGCCATAAAATGGCAATAAGTGATGCTCACATAGCGAATAAAATTCGATGTTTTTGACCAGTACCATTTCACGGTTATCGGAAGGGAAGACCGCCTTGTTGGTCACTTCTTCAAGTGTCTGGCTATAACCCGAGGTTAAATATGAAAATGCTTTCGCAGCGCGCACAGGCGTATCTTTGAGACCAGGGCGATTTAGATCTTCGCCAACGGCAGTAAGAATGTTTGCGTAGGATTGCTGCATAGTCATATGACGTATTCACTTAAACTGAGAATGAACAAGGACGGCATTGTAGCAGAAAACTTTTACAATGCCTTGTTTTGAGGCTAAAACCGTTTACTGTTTGAACTTTGGATTCTTTTCTGCACGTTTGAGCAGAACCAATACCGCACCGGTACCACCTTGCTTTTCAGGTGCACTGACAAAAGCCAAAACATCGCGATGCTGACGCAGCCAGCCGTTGACATAGGTTTTTAAAATCGCTTCTGGACCTTTACCATGTACGATTTTAATCACGTTCTGGTTTTCATCTTTGGCGATCTGGATAATCTGCAGCACGGCTTGACGCGCTTCTTCCACGGTACAGCCATGCAGATCCACAGCTTCAAACCAGCGCAAGTTACCGGCTTTCAAGTCTTCAAACACTTTATGCTGCAAGGTGGCGATGCGATAGCTCAAGTTGGCCTGACTGCCGACAGGATTGAGCATGGCCTGAGTATCTGATAAAGCCATTGCCTCTGTTTCCAGCGGGCCAGTAGCCGCTGCACGCTTTGCTAGGATTTGTGCATCCGGCTTTTTCTTGCGTGGTTTGTCCAGTTGAACCGTATTTCCCGATTCAATTTTTTGTACGCCCTGCATTTGCTTGCGGAATAATTCCAGTTCTTCTAACGCTTCTTGCTCGACAGTCTTTTCAACAGGTGCAGCAACGACCGCAGGCGTTTGCGGCTGTGTAATTTGCTTCTTAAAAGATTTCAGCAGGTTGTACTGATCTTTAGATAATGAAGAATCGTGTTTACTCATAATTGTAAAAACAAGGGAGATGCGGAATTTACAAGAATTATAGTCTGAAAATAGACAAAGGAGAACTGAATTGCGTTCATGACATTGCTGAGGATTTTAAATACGCTCGAGATTCTATGGTCTACTTTTCAATATTGAAAATAAAAAAGCCCAATCCTGAGATTGGGCTTTTTTAATGCTTAGGTAAGCATTTACAACTTTAAACCACTTCAGGCTCACCAAACAGATCACGGAAAGCATGATCCGGACGTGGCTGTTTCATAAAGCTTTCGCCGACCAAGAAGGCGTGAATATCATGTTCCTGCATCATGGCGACATCGGAAGGGGTTGCAATACCGCTTTCAGTCACCAGCAAGCGTGAAGGATCCAGTAATTTTTTCAAACGAATCGAGGTGTTCAAATCCACATCAAAGGTTTTTAAATTACGGTTATTCACGCCGAGCAAACAACGATCTGAAAGCTTTAAAGCACGGGATAGTTCTTCTTCATCGTGAACTTCAACCAGTACATCCAGATGATGTTCAAATGCAGTTTTGGACATTTCTTCTAACTGCTGGTCAGACAGGCAAGCCACAATCAGCAAGATACAGTCTGCATGCAGGGCACGTGCTTCGATGACCCCATAAGGATCGATCAGAAAGTCTTTGCGCAGTGCAGGCAGGTCGCAATGTGAACGGGCAATCTGAATATTGTCATCATGTCCTTGGAAAAAGTCTACATCGGTCAGCACCGATAAACAGGCTGCGCCTGCCTCCTGATACTGTGCTGCAATTTCCGCAGGGTTAAAGTTCTCGCGAATAATGCCCTTAGATGGCGAAGCTTTCTTAATTTCAGCAATGACACCCGGACGTTTCGACACTAAAGACCGGGCAAAACCACGCACAGGTGATGCACCTTGTGCCAGTTCTTCCAGATCTTTATAGCTTTTCTGCTTTAAACGTAGGGCAAACTCTTCTTTTTTACGGTCAACAATCTTGCCTAAAATTGTGTTTGCGATATCCACCATGATCAAAATCCCTGACCGAATTAAGCTTCGTAATGTTTAATGGTTTTAGTAAATTCAGACAGCACACTCATTTTTTCAAGTGCCTGACCGCCGTAAATAATGTCATGTGCCAGCGCAACACCTTGCTTATAGCTGCTGGTTAAACCGGAGACATAAATACCCGCGCCGGCATTCAGCGCGATCATGTTCGCGGCTTTATCACCGATGTCTGATTTTTTCTTGCCCAGTGCATCTTTGATTAAAGCCAGACTTTGCGCAGAATCTTCCACAATTAGTCCGGTCAGAGTTTGCGATTCAATATCGACCGATTCAGGAATAATGTCCCATTCGGTGACTTCGCCATTTTTCAGTTCAGCGACATGAGTTGAAGAGGCAATACTGATTTCATCCAGACCATCACGTGAATGTACTACCATTACATGTTCAGCACCGAGCTGTTTCATGACTTCGGCAATAGGACGGCAGAGTTCATTGGAAAATACACCAATGACTAAACGATTTACTCCGGCCGGATTCGTAAGTGGGCCAAGTAAGTTGAAAATGCTGCGAATCCCTAATTCTTTGCGTGGGCCGATTGCATATTTCATGGCTTGATGATGATTGGGTGCAAACAGGAAACCGACACCAACGTCACGGATACAGCGTTCAGTCTGCTGCATGTTCAGGTCCAGGTTAATCCCGGCCTGTTCCAGTAAATCCGACGAACCTGATTTGGTCGAAACGCCGCGGTTACCATGTTTGGCAATGGTTGCGCCCGCTGCTGCAATTACAAATGCAGAAGCAGTAGAAACATTAAACAGGTTCTGGCCATCACCGCCTGTACCCACGATGTCCACTAAATATGGAATATCACTGACATCAATTTTGGTAGCCAGTTCACGCATAACACGTGCAGCTGCAGTAATCTCATCAATGCTTTCGCCTTTTAGGCGTAAGCCCATCAGCAGGGCACCAATCTGGGCATCGGTCGCTTCACCTGACATGATGGCACGCATCACGTCTTGCATTTGATCCTGAGTCAGGTGAATGTTTTTAGTAATATTGCTTAAAGCTTGTTGAATATTCATAAGATGTTCTTAGGCATAAATTTCGAGAAAGTTTTTAAAGATTTGATGACCATGCTGGCTCAGAATCGATTCAGGATGGAACTGCACGCCTTCGACCGGCAATGTCTTATGTTTCACACCCATAATTTCTTCCATAGAGCCATCCGCTTCATTGGTCCAGCAGGTGACTTCCAGACATTCGGGCAAGGTAGCTTGATCAATCACCAGTGAATGATAGCGCGTTGCAGGAAATGGAGAAGGAAGATTGCTGAAAATCCCGGTATCACTGTGGTACATATCAGACAGACGGCCATGCATGACACGTTTGGCACGCACGATATCACCGCCAAATGCCTGCCCAATACTTTGATGACCAAGACAAACGCCCAGTAAAGGAATTTTGCCAGCAAAATGCTGAATGGCAGGAATAGAAATTCCTGCCTCACTTGGCGAGCACGGGCCGGGGCCAATCACTAAATACTTAGGTTGCCATCGCTCTATATCTTCCAATGTCACGGCATCATTACGGACTACTTTTACTTCTTGATTCAGTTCGCCAAAATATTGGACGATGTTATAAGTAAAGGAGTCATAGTTGTCGATCATTAAAAGCATGAGCTTAACCTATTGAAATTAATGCACTTAACTGTGCTAATGTTGTCCAGATCGTACTTTATTTATACGTGTTGCAAGCACTTGCCTGACACAACTAAATCATTGATTTCATTGTGTGAAAATAAAGCACGCTTCATCATAGCAAAAAATAGCTGCATTCGGCGCAACAATTTCGTTCAATTTATTGGCTTTAGAAACCTATAGAAAATTAAATAAAATTTTAATCATGATTTAAAGTAATAGGCTTACTCAGAGAAAGTTTTAAATGAATATTTTTTAGAGTAAAACTTAAAAATGAAAAAATGAGATCAAAGAGAGGTAAAATGCTTGATGAAAAAAACATCACTTGAATAATTAAGCTTTATATAAACTTTTCTATTGAAAGTAGATTTAAAGAAAGTGCCTCATAATAGGCATACAATCCCAAATGAATCGCAAAATTTTCTTTACTGATATCTACCAAAAACGCTCAATTTTTAGCCAAAAACAAGTAAAAACATAACAAAAGTAAGAAAAAGCAGCATATTTGCTATAAAAAGCTATGTTTCTCATACATCTTTATAGATACATGCACTATTTAGGTGCGCTAAAAAATAAAGCTGAAATAAAATAAATGAAGAATGCTTGAATATAGTGCATTTAGTTTTGCAGCTAGTATAATAGCCGCAAAGTATTTTTGTCACTTCATGATTTCTTATAAAGATTTCAAGATTTTATCTATACTTTTAAAAGTTGGTACGGTAATTGCTTAATAACTATCAACTGCTAACACGCACTTCACGGGTGCAACAAAAACATCGGAGCAAAATGAGCATGGCGAACAAGGTCCTTCAACTCATACAAGAAAGTGGCGCAAAATGGGTCGATTTTCGCTTTACTGATACCAAGGGTAAAGAACAACACGTCACTTACCCAGCAGACAGTATTGATGAAGATACATTTGAAGACGGCAAAATGTTTGACGGTTCTTCAATTGCAGGTTGGAAAGGCATCGAAGCATCGGACATGATTTTACGTCCGGATGCGGCAACAGGTTTTATCGACCCGTTCTTTGCAGAGCCAACAGTTGTTGTAACTTGTGACGTAATCGAGCCATCAACTGGTCAAGGTTATGATCGTGACCCACGTTCGATTGCGCGCCGTGCAGAAGAATATTTGAAATCTACCGGTATCGGTGACACTGCATTCTTTGGTCCAGAACCAGAATTCTTCGTATTTGACGAAGTAAAATGGGAAATCGACATGTCTGGCGCGCGCCATACATTGATCGCTGAAGAAGCTGCTTGGTCAACTAACAAAGACTACGAAGGCGGTAACTCTGGTCACCGTCCACGCGTAAAAGGCGGTTACTTCCCAGTTCCTCCTGTAGATTCTTCACATGACATGCGTGCAGACATGTGTGCGCGTATCGAAGACATCATGGGTCCAGGTCGTGTAGAAGTACATCACCACGAAGTTGCTTCTTGCCAGTTAGAAATTGGTGTGAGCTTCAACACTATGGTGCGTAAAGCAGACGAAGTTCAACAGTTCAAATATGCGGTTTGGAACGTTGCGCATCAATATGCAAAAACAGCAACCTTTATGCCTAAACCAATGGTTGGCGATAACGGTTCTGGTATGCACGTGCATATGTCGATCTCTAAAGACGGCAAAAACCTGTTTGCTGGTGATGAATATGCAGGCCTTTCAGAAATGGCGTTGTACTTCATCGGTGGTGTAATTAAACATGCCCGTTCTTTGAATGCGATCACTAACCCTTCTACAAACTCGTATAAGCGTTTGGTTCCACATTTCGAAGCACCCATTATGCTTGCTTACTCAGCGCGTAACCGTTCTGCATCTATCCGTATTCCTTACGTGTCTAGCCCGAAAGGCAAGCGTATTGAAGCGCGTTTTCCAGATCCAATGATGAACCCGTACCTAGGTTTCGCGGCATTGTTGATGGCTGGTCTTGACGGTATTCAAAACAAGATCCACCCAGGTGAGGCTGCTGACAAGAACTTGTACGATCTTCCACCGGAAGAAGAAGCAAAAATCCCTACAGTGGCGCATAGCCTGGATATGGCGCTTGAAGCACTTCAAGCGGATCATGATTACCTGTTAAAAGGTGGCGTGTTCACGAAAGAAATGCTTGATGCTTATATCGAGCTTAAAACTGAAGAAGTTCGTCGTCTAAACACGACTACTCACCCAGTTGAATTTGATATGTACTACAGCTTGTAATTCATCACGAATTAAAGCGAAGAAAACCCGCGCATGTCGCGGGTTTTTTTGTATCATCTATTTATAATTTTAAATGATTGATGGGCTTAAATGGCACAACGTAAAAAGCACACCAGCTTTTATCCATGGATTGATCCAAAAGATCATAACAAAGGTTTTAAGTTGAACTTCTCTGAAGTGACTTATCTTGAAGTGGGGCGGACTCCCGAGGGTTATAAGCAGGCTCAATTTGTGGCGCTGAAAAATCCTGAAATAGCGCTGGATTATGCTTATCCAGAATCATTTTATTTGAGTGCTGAAGGTTTTATTTTAATTAAAACCCCACAAGGCAAATATGAAATCATTGCAAAAACAGATAACTGTTAACAATGAATAGTCGTTCTAGAAATCAAAATCAGCGTGTGTTGCTGTCAACTCTGCCTGTTGAGTTAAAACCGTGGCTGTATGCATCGGGTTCACTCACGCAACAACTGACCGATTTGGCGCAAGGACAATTCCATGTCGAGCCAATTCAAGAGCATTTTCAGCGTTTAGGCTTTGCCAATGCCAAATGGATGCAGATGTCACATCAGCATACTTCCTGGGTGCGTGAAAGTTATCTCTACGGCTCGGAACAGTCTCCTTGGGTGAAAGCCAAAAGCATCTTTCCGATTTTAAGCCTGCAAAAAAAAGCCCGAATTTTTCAGCATATTGGCACCAAACCGATTGGCTTGTTTCTGTTTCAGCGCACCAATCCACTCTGCCAGCGTCGGGTGGTACTTTTAGATGAGGGCTGGACCCGTCAGAGCTGCTATACTTGGCACGGCTGTAAATTTATCGTACAAGAAACATTTTTACCGGCATTTGAACACTTTATACAAAATTCACGGGCTTGATTTTTATGGCAACCGCACAAGCAATCACCTGGCGTGAGCGTCTTAGCGCCTATTATTATCTTTGTCGTTTTGATAAACCGATTGGGACTGAACTGGTTTTTTGGCCTACCATGTGGGCGCTGTGGATTGCAGCTCAGGGAATGCCACGTATTGAAATTTTAATTCCCATGATTTTGGGTGTGATTTTTATGCGGGCGGCAGGCTGTGCCATTAATGATTTTGCTGACCGTAAAGTCGATGCACATGTGGAGCGTACTAAAAACCGTCCGCTAGCGACTGGGATTATCAGTGCCAAAGAAGCTGTGATGGTATTTCTGGTTTTGGTGTCTGCCAGTGCCTGCCTACTATTTTTTCTGCCAATCGAAACTTTTTACTGGTCATTTGGGGCTTTATTTTTAGCGTTTATTTATCCTTTTATGAAGCGCTATACCCATTTACCTCAAGTCTTTTTGGGTGCAGCATTTTCCTGGTCGATTCCGATGGCTTATACCGCAGTTGGACAAACGCCGGATTTAACCTGCTGGCTTCTATATTTTGGTAATCTGGCCTGGACCGTAGCCTATGATACCCAATATGCAATTGCAGATCGTGAATACGATTTAAAGATTGGGGTGAAATCAACCGCGATCTTATTTGGTCGATATGATATTCAGATCATTAGCGCTTTGCAGGC
>DFCG01000092.1:29265-30926 GCA_002367455.1 Acinetobacter sp. UBA3060
GGTACGCTTGCACTTTGTATTCCGGTATTTTTAATTAGTATGGCATTTCTTGCAGTGAATAGTGATGCTAAAAATCAGGAAAAATACAAGCAGCAGCAGGCAGATATGATTGCACGTATTGAAGCGCGAGAAGCTGCGGAAAAGCTCAAAGCAGAGCAGGATGCTAAGGCAAATTCAACACAAGCTGCGTCTAAAAGTAGTGCAACAGCACCTTAATCTATCTAAAATCCCTTTGCACTTATCTAATACTGCAAATGTCTGTGTAGTAGATAGTTGCATTGTTTGTCGAAAACTATTTCACTTGATTGTAGATATTTGATATTTCGTAACTAAGCAATCCGAACTCTAAAACAGAAAAATATAGCCATCAATCATCCGATCGGTGGCTATATTTAAATCATCTTAAAGCAATTCTTTGCGCAATTGCTCAGGAGATTTAATTGAAAGTAGGGCGGGTGCTACATCTAGGGCTGTTTTAGCACCATATTGCTGGGTTTGATTCAGACGGTAGCAGGCACGGGCATAAGCCACTAACACACTTGCGGTAAACTCAGGATTGCTATTCAGCTTTAAAGAAAACTCAATCACCTGTTTTTGTGCATCACTGGTATTACCACTACGGATGACAAAACCGCCATGTGGCATATCCTGATGATCTTTCAGTAAAGTTTCCTCACTGATAAAATTCACGGTCGTATTATAATCCGCAAAATAATCAGGCATGCTGATGATGGTTTGTTCAACTGTTGCCGCATCAGCCCCTTGTTCCAAGACCACATAACAGTCACGATGATGTTTATCTTTGGTGCTTAACTCAGGTCGTACGCCACTGCGAACTTGTTCAATGGCATCAGTGGATGGAATGGTGTATTGCACACCAGCTTTAACCCCTGCTACTCGGCGGATCGCATCCGAATGGCCTTGGCTTAAGCCTTTACCCCAAAAAGTATAAGTTTCGCCATCTGGTAATAACGCTTCACCAAATAAACGGTTAATCGAGAACATGCCAGGATCCCAGCCAATAGAAATCATGGCTGTTTTTTTGTTAGCAAAGGCAGGTGCATCGACTGCAGCATAGTATTCCGGAATACGTGCATGCGTATCAAAGCTATCTACAGTATTGAATTTACTTGCAAAGATAGGCGCCTGTTGTGGCAAGTCATCTTTAGAGCCGCCACAAAGAATCAGTACATCAATTTTGTCGCTAAAATCATTTAATAGTGCATCCATGCTATACACTTTAGTTTCTGCAAAGCAAGGAGAGATGCTGCTTGGTGAGCGGCGAGTAAAAATACCGACAAGCTGCATATCAGGATTTTTTTGGATGGCAGTTTCAACACCGCGGCCAAGATTACCGCAACCTGCGATACCAATACGAATAAAATTTTGCATAAATAAACGATCACTGAATAAAAAAACAACGCCAAAAATAAGCAAGGTGATGATGGCTAGAAATGAAATAAGCCAATCAGGTCATCTGACTTATATTTTATTTTCGAAAGGATTATAGAGCGATAACTTAAACTTTATCACCCTAATCCTGCAGAAAGGCAGGTTTAACTGAGAATGCTTGTGATGAGACGCTAAATTGGACGAGGATAGGTTAGTTTTGAAGCATGAAAAGCTGCCGAGAAATTAAAAGCGGAGCAGGAGGCTTTGAT
>DFCG01000171.1:0-8416 GCA_002367455.1 Acinetobacter sp. UBA3060
AAATTTCAGCAAGGTTCGCAAAAACGCGGAGCGTTGTGGCTAAAAATTGCCTTGGGTTCAATTGGCATTGCTGCGATCAGCTCCATGCTGGTGGTTGCTACCCTGCCACCTTTATTAGAAACACCGAATAAAAGTTTTGCGATGCTGGTTGGCTTTATTGTGCTTACGGTTTTGTATTTTAAGTTTAAACGTATCGTGATGGCGACTCTGACCGCAGCGCTCACCTATGGCCTGGTTTACACCTATGTTCCAGTACCCTTTTAAGCTTTAACTCGTTGATCAATCGAAACAAAGACTTATGCTAAACTCATAGTATAGGTCTTTTTTATATAACAATAAAAACAAGGAAGGATGCGCATGTTTGAGGTCAAACAGGTGATTGAAGGCAAAATCTTTATTCATCATCGGCGCGATGAAATGTTAACCGTATTCCATCGACATGAAGTGCCGGCACAATATTTTGAATGTTTTATCAATGCTCAAAATTTTACCGGACATTTTGTCGAAATACATGCTCAACCAGCAGATCAAGTTCGGGTGGTTTATATTAAAAAGAATAGCACCCATCAAATTATTGCTATGCTTAATCAGAGCCAATACGTGCTGCATCTTCATCCTTTGACATTGATTTTGGGTAAATGGAGCTTCAGACATCGTGTCCTGCCGAATACTCTAAAAATTTTTGCTGGTTTATTTGCGCTCCTTTTTATTCTTTTTTTAGCTACCGCCTTTTCAGCAGATCAGTTCCAGCTCACCACCATCTTGCGAGACTGCATTCAATTCACAGTTTTTGGGCTACTGTTATTTTTGCTGTGCTTTGTACTGCCTTTTGTATTGCCCTATGCGTATTTCCTGCATGTTCGTACATTACGTCTGTTAAAGATGCTAAATATCAATACTGAACAAGTTGCACAAATAGAAAAGCTCAAGTCTCGAAGCGGGATTGATCTTCTGCAAACGCAGTCTGACAGCGATGTGAAAATGACAGCGCCTCCTTATTAAAATCTAGAAAAACTTTATAAATAAAACTGTTGGTCAATATCACAATTTTGTATGAATCTTGGCTTAACTGTCGGCTCAGTTCTGCTATGCTAAAAGTCCATAAAATCAAGCATGGATGATCCACATGAGCGTGACTATTGGTACTCCCCTTCAATCTTCTGCCTATAAAGTTCTATTATTGGGTTCTGGTGAACTGGGCAAGGAAGTGGTGATTTCACTACAACGCCTTGGAGTCGAAGTTCATGCTGCTGACCGTTATGATCATGCCCCTGCCATGCAGGTTGCGCATTATTCCTATACCTTGAATATGGCAGATGCTGTAGAACTCAAACAACTCATCAATCAAATCCAGCCACATTTAATTGTTCCTGAAATTGAAGCGATTGCGACCGAAGTTCTGCTTGAAATAGAAGCCCAGAACATTGCTACAGTCATTCCTTCTGCTAAAGCCGTCAATCTGACCATGAACCGTGAAGGTATTCGTCGTCTGGCTGCGGAAGAACTCGGTCTGCCAACTTCAGCTTACCGTTTTGCCGACAGTTTAGAATCCTTCCGCGCGGCCTGTGACGATGTCGGCTATCCAAACTTTGTGAAACCGGTGATGTCATCTTCAGGCAAAGGTCAGTCTCGTGTTACCCGTTTTGATGAAGTCGATGCTGCCTGGGAATATGCGCAAACCGGTGGCCGGGTCAATCAGGGTACTGTGATTGTAGAATCACAAATTGACTTTGATTTTGAAATTACCTTATTGACTGTTCGTGCAAAAAATCCAGAAACCGGCGAAATCGAAACGTCTTATTGCGACCCGATCGGACATCGTCAGGACTCAGGTGATTATGTGGAAAGCTGGCAGCCTCAACCGATGACTCCAGCCGCGCTGGAAGAATCCAAGCGCATTGCCAACAAGGTCACTACAGCACTTGGTGGCTGCGGAATCTTTGGAGTGGAACTCTTTGTAAAAGGCGACAAAGTATGGTTTAGTGAGGTTTCCCCACGTCCACACGATACTGGACTGGTGACTTTAGCCTCCCAATTTCAAAGTGAATTTGAGCTGCATGCACGTGCTATTTTAGGCTTGCCGGTGAATACTGCACGACATAGTGTGGCTGCCAGTGCGGTAATTTATGCTGGAGTAGATGGCCGTAATCTTTCATTTTCTGGCCTGAATCTTGCTTTAGCAGACGGCAATACCGATTTGCGCCTGTTTGGCAAACCAGAAGGTTTTAAACGTCGTCGTATGGGCGTTGCCACGGCACGTGCAGAAACTATTGAACAGGCACGTGAACTGGCCCTCCAGGTCGCCAACCAAGTTAGCGTCAACCAAAACTAAGCTGAAATACCAACGGACGACTGTACATGATCAACACCCATCCACTGCTGAATTACGCTAAAAGCAACCATGACATTAAAGCCATCAATCAATGGCGCAGTGATGTCGAAAATCAGCTTCAGGAAAGTTTTGAAAATGGCCAGTCGATTCGGGATATTATTCTGGCGCGTTCCAACCTGATTGATGAAGCATTGCAGTTTCTCTGGCAGCATGCCGAACTGGATCAAACTGATTTGGCCCTGTTTGCAGTCGGAGGCTATGGCCGTCGTGAAATGCTGCCTTATTCTGATGTCGACATCATGATCTTGTCAGAAGACGAGATTAACCCGGAACAGGAACAACTGATTTCTACATTCATTTCATCGCTTTGGGACGTGGGGAATTTCAAACCCGGTATCAGTGTCCGCACCATCAATGAATGTGTCAATCAGGCCAGCAGTGATCTGACCGTCGCCACCACCCTGATCGAAGCCCGCCTGATTATTGGCAATGAAAACCTGTGTAGATGGCCACGTCGTATCGTGTCACGTACCTGGACTGACAAAACTTTTTTTGATGCCAAGATGGATGAGCAGCATAAACGCTATGCTCAGCACAACAATACCGAAAGCAATCTGGAACCGGATATTAAAAATGCGCCGGGTGGCATCCGTGATATCAACCAGATTGGCTGGATTGCCAAACGGCATTTCCGCGTCAATCGCATTTATGATCTGGTACATCTCGGTTTTATTTCAGAATTTGAACTCGGTGTGCTTGAGGAAGCCGAAAGTTTCCTCTGGGAAATCCGTCATCACCTGCACCGCCTGACCAAGCGCGATGAAAACCGCTTATTGTTCGATTATCAGCGTGATATTGCTGCCAAATTTGGCTATGTACGTGAAGAGGCGCATCATCCGAACTATCCAATTGAACAGTTCATGAAGCGCTATTATCGCAGTGCACAGCAAGTGTCTACGCTGAACGAAATGCTGCTGGCCTATTTTAATGAATCGGTCATTACGCCACGTTTACCGCAATATGAACGCCAGATCGAAGAAATCAACCAGAACTTTAAACTGGTCGATGGCAAACTGGCTGTGCAGCATCACAAGATTTTCTCGGAAAATCCAAGCGCAATTCTGGAAATTTTCTATCTGCTGGCCAATCGTCCTGAAATCGAAGGCATTCGTGCGCGTACCTTACGCCTGCTGACCTTGGCTGGAAAACGTATTGATCAGGATTTCCGTGATAATCCGGTGCATCAGGCACTGTTTATGGCGATTATCCGTTCACCGCATCGACTCTATGACACCATGGTTGCCATGAAGCGTTATGGTGTGCTTGGAAATTACATTCCGGCCTTTGGACAGATTCTGGGACTAATGCAATATGACCTGTTCCATATCTATACAGTCGATGCGCATACCTTATTGCTGCTGCGGAACTTAAACCGCTTTAAAGAACCTGAATTTGCCAAGGAATTTCCAGTGGTCAGTTCAGTGTTTCAGCGTCTGACCCGTCGTGACATCGTCTATCTGGCAGCAATTTTCCATGATATTGCTAAAGGTCGTGGCGGTGACCACAGTGAACTCGGTGCCAGCGATGCGATTAAATTCTGCCGTAGCCATGGCTTTACTGAACGCGAAAGCAATCTGGTGGCTTGGCTGATCCAGAATCATCTGGTGATGTCTGTCACCGCCCAGAAAAAAGATATCTCCGATCCGGATGTGGTCAAAGAATTCGCCGAAAAAATGGGTGATATGGAACATCTGGATTATTTATACACCCTGACAGTTGCCGATATTAACGCCACCAATCCGAAGCTATGGAATACCTGGCGCGCCTCGCTGATGCGTCAGCTGTACACTCAGGCGCGCGATGTAATCCGTTCTGGTCTGGGCCGTCCGGTTGATTATCAAATGCTGATTGAAGATACNNGATGCGGTACAGATCTTTATTTATACGCAGGATCAACCCAACCTGTTCGCCACCACCGTGGCTATTCTGGATCGTATGAATCTGGATGTACAAGACGCACGGATTATTACAGCGACTAAAGCTTTCAGTCTGGATACCTATGTGGTACTGGACCGTTTTGGTACCTTATTGACCGATCCGGAACGCGAAGCCACAGTGATTGAAGCCCTAAAAGATGCCTTGAGTCATTCAGATGAATATCCTGGCTTGATGCAGCGCCGGATTCCACGTCAATTACGTCATTTCGATATTGAAAATACAGTCGATATCAGTATCAATCCTGCCTTGAATCAGAATATGGTTGAAATTGCCACTCTCGATCATCCTGGTTTACTTGCCAAAATCGGTGGTTTATTTATGATGCAAGGCCTGGATATCCACTCTGCCAAAATTGCCACACTTGGCGAACGTGCCGAAGATATTTTCTTTGTCACCAAAAAAGATGGCAACCCTATGACACCTGGAGAATCTGCCGAATTTGCAGCTGCACTTAAAACTGCGCTGGATGAAGCTTCTCATCAGGTTTGTAGTCAACACTCACATTAAAACGCGGTTACTTATTCATGAACTCTAGCTTGTCTCTACTGCATCCTTATCCGTTTGAAAAGTTAAATCAGCTTTTTGCGGATATCCAGCCTGCAAATATGCCCTTAATTCCCCTGTCGATTGGCGAACCAAAGCATCCTGCACCGGAGTTTGTGAAACAAGCGATTATTGATAACTTTAAACATTTATCGACCTATCCAAACAGTAAAGGCCTGCCGGAGCTACGTGAAAGTATCGCCCAATGGCTGACGCGCCGTTTTCAGCTAAATAGCATCAGTGCAGACAGCAATATCCTGCCTGTTTCTGGTACGCGTGAAGCGATTTTCTCGTTTGTACAGGCTTTGGTAAATCGTGAAGAGGCACCTTATGTGGTGATGCCGAATCCGTTTTATCAGATTTATGAAGGCGCAACACTGCTCGCAGGGGCCAAACCTTATTTCATCAACTGTACTGAGGAAAATAACTACCTTGGTGACTTTGATGCTGTTCCGGCAGAAGTCTGGGAAAAAACGGCATTGCTATTTGTCTGCACCCCGGGCAATCCAACAGGTGCAGTGCTATCCAAAGAACAGTTCAAAAAACTGATTGCCCTGTCGGATCAATACAACTTTGTGATTGCTTCAGACGAATGCTATTCGGAACTGTGGTTTGACCAAGCACCCGTAGGTTTACTGGAAGTTTGTTCTGAAATTGGCCGGGATGACTATAAAAACTGTGTGGTGTTCCATTCACTGTCTAAGCGCTCTAACCTTCCGGGCATGCGTTCAGGTTTTGTTGCCGGTGATGCCAGCCTGTTAAAACCTTATTTGCAGTACCGTACTTACCACGGCGCAGCGATGCCGGTTCAGCACCAGTTAGCTTCAATTGCTGCCTGGGATGATGAAGCACATGTGGAAGAAAACCGGGTGCAATACCGTGCCAAGTTTGATTTATTCCAGCAAGAACTCGGTCATCTGCTGCCACTCAAAAAACCGGATGCAGGTTTCTATTACTGGTTAAAAGTCGACAATGATGAAGCCTTTGCCAAACATTTGATGGAAGAAGCACATATTAAAGTTCTTCCGGGTCGTTATTTATCCCGCGATACCGAACAAGGTAATCCGGGTGAAAATCATGTACGTCTGGCACTCGTAGCCGATCTGGCGCAATGTGAAGAGGTTATTCGACGCCTGAAAACCATCCTCTAAGTTTTAATCATGACTAAAAACCCACTTTAGATAAGTGGGTTTTTTAATTAACATTAGATGAGCTCTATTTTTATCACATACTGAGAAAATAATGCTGATTCTTACAACACTTTGGCAATTTCATCTTCAATATCTTCAGGCTTGGTGGTCGGAGCAAAACGGTTCAATACCTTGCCATCACGCCCGATCAGGAATTTGGTAAAATTCCATTTAATTCCATTGCCTAAAATACCTTTGGAATTATTAGTTAAATAGCGAAAAATGGCATGCGCTTCAGGGCCTTTGACATCCACCTTGGAAAACATCGGGAAAGATACCCCGTAATTCTTCTGGCAAAACTCACCAATCTGTTCATTGGAACCTGGATCTTGACCACCAAACTGATTGCATGGAAATCCCAAAATTTCCAGACCTTGATCTTTATATTTTTCGTAAAGTTTTTCTAATCCTGAAAATTGTGGGGTAAAACCACACTTACTCGCTGTATTGACGATCAAAAGCACCTTGCCTTCATAATCTGCAAGTGGCTTGCTTTTGCCA
The DNA here is from genome assembly GCA_002367455.1 of Acinetobacter sp. UBA3060. GTDB lineage: Bacteria > Pseudomonadota > Gammaproteobacteria > Pseudomonadales > Moraxellaceae > Acinetobacter. The sequence goes on from DFCG01000171.1 coordinate 6,565, forward strand.
TCTAACAATTCAGCTTCGAACTGATAAATGTTAGTCATGGATAGGTTTCCTCATCATTTTTTTCTTGTGTTTCTAAGTCCAAAGAAGCCGAGTTGACACAATAACGCAAACCGGTCGGTTCTGGGCCATCCGGGAAAACATGCCCTAAATGTGCGTCACAATGATGACAAACAATCTCAGTTCTGACCATTCCGTGTGAAGTATCAGGTAATTCTTCTACCACCGAACTGCTGACAGGACGGTAGAAACTTGGCCAGCCACAGCCGCTGTCATACTTGGTCTCCGACGAGAACAATGGCGTGCCGCAGCAACGACATACATAAGTGCCATCTTGCTTGGTATTCCAGTATTTTCCAGTAAATGCCGGCTCGGTTCCCTTCTCGCGCGTAATGCGAAACTCCTCAGGTGATAACTCTCTTTGCCATTCTCGTTCTGTTTTATTGAGTTTTCCCATGACCATTTCCCTATTCATCTAACTGTTTAAATAGAATAATTCTATATTTACGTGATTCATTCTAAAATTTCTAGTCTTTACTTCACAAATTACAAAACACTTATAATTCTCATAAAAGCAAAAAGTAAGCAAAATAATAAAACAAGGTGAGCATTTTATTTTCTAATATTGCTTTTTTGTGAGCATAAATATGATAGGCTTAGCGCTATTCTTGCTCAGGATTAAAAAATGTCGCAGAAAAAAGAGCGTAATTTTTAAAAATCTGTTGCCTGTGATCAAACAATATCAGCTAGCTTGGATTTACGCATGAAAAAATTGTTGCACTTACTTCGAGATGAACATGATCTCGATCTAGTCACAACTGAGACATTTAAAAGTTATTTATATCGTTATGCAAAAGTGACCTCCACTCCATCCGAGAACATCAAAATGCCGAACACTTTCCAATCCCCTCGCGAAATCAAGAAATCATCCAAGCTTGATCATGTTTGCTACGACATTCGCGGACCTGTGTTACGAGCGGCCATCGAGATGGAAGAAGCTGGTCACAAAATTATTAAATTAAATATTGGTAACCCTGCCCCATTCGGTTTTGAAGCACCACAAGAAATTATCAACGATGTGGCTTTAAACCTGCCGAATGCGATTGGCTACACGGATTCCAAAGGGATTTTCCCGGCGCGTAAGGCGATCTGTCAGTATTATCAGCAAAAAGGCATTCTAGATATGCACGTCAATGACGTCTATATCGGTAATGGTGTGTCTGAACTGATCGTGATGGCCATGCAGGGTCTGCTGGATGATGGCGATGAAATGCTGATTCCAATGCCGGATTATCCACTCTGGACGGCAGCAGTGAATCTGTCTGGCGGTACAGCGATTCACTATAAATGTGATGAAGAAAATCACTGGTATCCAGATATTACTGACATGGAAAGCAAAATCACGCCAAATACCCGTGGTATTGTGATTATTAACCCGAATAACCCGACCGGTTCGGTTTACCCACGTCATGTGTTGCAGCAAATCGTCGACTTGGCCAAGAAATATGACCTGATTTTATTTGCTGATGAAATCTACGACAAAATTATTTACGATGGAATCGAGCATGTTGCTGTAGCAGCTCTGGCTGGCGATCAGCTCTGTGTTTCGTTTAACGGTTTATCTAAAGCCTATCGTATTGCTGGTTTCCGTTCCGGCTGGATGGCCATTACCGGCGATAAAGCACGTGCCGCAGACTATATCGAAGGTTTGGATATGCTGGCATCGATGCGTTTGTGTGCCAACCATCAGGCTCAATATGCGATTCAGACTGCACTGGGCGGTTATCAGTCAATTAACGACCTAATTCGCCCAGGTGGGCGTTTATATGAACAGCGCAATATTGCCTGGGAAATG
>DFCG01000171.1:8546-17777 GCA_002367455.1 Acinetobacter sp. UBA3060
CTTAGTATGTGCTTGGGCATTGGCATTCTTCGCTTTTCTTATACCGCACTGTTACCTGGCACACGCGAAGCCTTTGGCTGGAGTACAGATTTTGCCAGTCTCTTGGGCAGTGCCAATTTGCTGGGTTATTTAATCGGTGCATTTACGGCCATGCGTCTGCCTCAAGACCGCAGCATGAGTACCTATATTCAAATTTCAGCCTTTGCCGGTATGCTCAGCCTGATGTGCTGTGCATTTTCTGGTTTTTCTGAAGTATGGTATATCGCTTGGCGGATTATTTCCGGGATCAGCGGTGGACTGATGATGATCTTATCGCCGAGTGTGGTTGCACAGTGCTGTGAACTTCAAGACCGTCTTAAAATCAACTTTATTGGTTTTAGCGGAATTGGANNCATTCACTCTTCTGGATTGATTATTTAAGCCAGCAGTTGGGATTGAGCTTGTTCTGGATTAATTTCAACTGGATTCTGTATGGACTAGGTAGTGCTTTAGGCGCCTTGAGTGCTTATGCACTGGCCAGAAAATGGGGTAATTTTGCTGCCCTGAAAATTCTTTATAGTCTTTATATTGTGGCTATTTTTATTGCAACCCTAGATGCCAGCCCATTGCTTACTTTTAGCTCTTCCTTTTTTACCGGGATGCTAAATCCGGCTGTGGTGTTCCTGACCTCCTATACCATTTTGCAACTGTATGGACTGGCTTATAAAAAGCTCTGGAGTATTGCCACCTTGTGTTTTGCCTCGATTCAGCTAATCGGTGGGCTCAGTTTTAGTGCGCTGCAATATTTTGGATTGAGCTATCATCAACAGTTCATACTGGCCACATTTGTTCTTTTATTAGGAACGTTACAATTGTTCTGGTACACACGTCCTGTCAGACTCAAATCTGAACAACAAACTCTGCCAATTTCTGCTCATGGAGAAGGGACTAAATAAGGATAAGGATTGGTTGCTCCTTGCCCACCTAAATAAATCCCATAATGTAAATGCGGCGGGGTATTTTTGGCATTACCTGTATTCCCCACATAAGCGATGACTTCACCTGCCTCAACCCAGTCGCCTTCCTGAATATGTTCTGCATAGTCATCCAGATGTGCATAATAATGTTGGCTCATATTTGGACCGGTCACCCAGATAATTTTTCCACCCAGATTATTGGTGCCAATCCTACGCACAATCCCTTGGGTCGCGCTAAATACTGGCGTACCACGTTTGGCAAAAATATCCGTCCCTTCGTGTTTACGACCTGCACTACGCGCTGCTCCCCAAGTATCATTAATTTGGCCAACTCTGACGCCTTCAACCGGAATCTGTAGCGGAGCTTCTAACTTGGTTCTCTGTAATTGCCAATACAGATAAGGGCTTTTCCAACCTGCTGCTTCACCTGAAGGCGGTGGCTGACAGGCAGTTAGTAGAAAACCTATAGATAACAGTAAGCTTATAATCCGAAGAAATTTCACCAATATTCGCATTAAATTAAATAGATGACTTTTATCTTAATCACAACCGCCTAATTTAAAGTCACAATCCTGTTATTTTTAGTGATGATTTTATACAAGCGTTCAAATAACAAAACCCTCAAATGAGGGTTTTGTTATTTTAGGTGGATAGGAGATTATCTACGTTTTTTAGCACGAGATGGTTTCGATGGTTGTTGCTGTTGCTGCTCTTCATTCTGAGCATTGTCCTGCTTGTCTTTTTGTTGGACCTGCTTATGTCTCGCTTTAGCTTTAGCCATGATTTACTCCTTTGGAGAAACGTCTCTATTCACTGGAAGTTCCATTCATCACTGTAACGTTTATACAAAATAAGCCAATCGCTGAGCTGTATCCAAATACGTCAATGTAATACAGTGTTTACTAAGTTATTCAGCTTAGAACGAATCATTTCTAGGCTCATTACACTTCTTACATGATCTTGCAGCCTGATACTTATTTTAACGTTTAGCTCTTAGCTGTTCAGACTTTTTCTGAAAATAAAACTATAAAAAAACCCGCAATTACTGCGGGCTTTAACTCATAAATTGCCTCGCAATTTTAGGCATCCATCTTAGCAATAATCGCTTCACCAAACTCAGAACAACGAAGCAAGGTCGCCCCTGGCATCAAGCGTTCGAAATCGTAAGTCACCGTTTTTTCCGCAATCGCACCCGAAATCCCCTTAATGATCAGGTCGGCAGCTTCTATCCAGCCCATATCACGTAACATCATTTCTGCAGACAAAATAATCGAACCCGGGTTTACTTTATCCTGTCCAGCATATTTAGGTGCTGTACCGTGGGTTGCTTCATAAACTGCAATCGAACCGCCAATATTGGCACCTGGTGCAATTCCGATCCCACCGACTTCCGCAGCCAGCGCATCAGAAATATAGTCACCATTTAAGTTGAGTGTCGCAATCACAGAATAATCCGCCGGGCGCATCAAAATTTGCTGCAAGAAGGCATCGGCAATGACATCTTTAATAATAATGTCTTTGCCTGTTCTTGGATTTTTGATTTTAACCCACGGACCACCATCTAAAAGCTCACCGCCGAAACGTTCCAATGCGACCTCATAGCCCCACTCTTTAAATGCTCCTTCGGTGTATTTCATGATATTGCCTTTGTGCACCAAGGTCACACTCGGCTTGTCATTTTCAATGGCGAACTGAATCGCTTTACGCACCAGACGCTGGCTACCTTCTTTGGAGACAGGTTTGATCCCGATCCCACAATTGTCTTCAAAGCGGATGTTGGTTACACCCATTTCTTCTTTCAAAAACTTGATAACCTTTTTCGCTTCCTGAGAATCTGCTTTCCATTCAATACCGGCATAAATATCTTCTGAATTCTCACGGAAGATCACCATATCGGTTAGTTCCGGATTATGCACCGGTGAAGGCACCCCTTCAAACCAGCGCACCGGACGTACACAGACATATAAATCCAGTTCCTGACGTAAAGCCACATTCAAGGAACGAATACCACCACCGACTGGCGTGGTCAGTGGACCTTTAATCGATATCACATAATCGCGCAGTGCTTCGAGAGTTTCTTCAGGCATATAGGTGCCGTAAATTTTGTCAGCTTTTTCACCGCAGTAGACTTCCATCCATTCGATGGAACGCTTCCCGGCGTATGCTTTTTGCACAGCAGCATCTACCACAGTTCGCATTGTTGGTGTAATATCTGCACCGATTCCATCCCCTTCGATAAATGGGATAATTGGATTATTTGGTACGTTGAGTGACAGGTCTGCATTAACGGTAATTTTGGTACCATCCACAGGTACTACGATTTTTTGATATCCCATTATTAGTATTCTCCCGGATGCCGCTGACAAATCTAAAATAATTGCCGATTAGGCAATACTTTCAACTGTTCTTAACGCATAATATTCTAATCCAGATTTGTTGTTTTTGAGATTTATACGGGAAATAACTAAATTTCCCTTTTAAATAAACCTCTACATTTTTTAAATTAATGTAATTATAGAAGTTATTTCCTATGAAAATCGTCATTCTAAACAAACCTTATGACGTCCTCTCCCAATTCCGTGCGGATGAAAAGCACCCAACCATGGCTGATTTTGTCAACGACAAAGATTTACGTCTTGCTGGCCGTTTGGACATGGACTCAGAAGGTCTGGTTTTCCTCACCGATCACGGTGGTCTCAACCAATATATCACCAATCCTGCCAATAAAAAGTTTAAAACTTATATGGTGCAAGTTGAAGGTGATGTGACCGAAGAAGCACTAGAACAGCTTCGTAAAGGCGTTGAACTGAAAGATGGCATGACGCTTCCTGCACGTGCTGAAAAAGTATCTGAACCTGAATGGTTATGGGAGCGTAATCCTCCTGTACGTTTCCGTGCCTCTGTTCCAACGTCTTGGGTCGAGATTTCGATCTGTGAAGGTCGTAACCGTCAGGTTCGTCGTATGACATCTGCTGTCGGCTTCCCTACACTGCGTTTGATCCGTACCAAAATTGGTGAGATTGATTTGGTTCGTATGGGATTGCAACCGGGCGAAACCAGAGAAATTGAACCATTATTATATCCGGACTTCCAGAATGTTCCTGCGGAAGAACCATACCGTTCACGTTCTTATGTGAAAAAGCCGGGTGGTACGGGCGGTAAGCCAATGGTTCGTAAAAATAAAGATGGTTCTGTGAAGAAGTCTGGAACCAAGCGTATCTGGCAAATGGATGAAAGTGAAAAGCCGCGTCGTAAGACCAATGGTACAACACGTCCAAATACCAAGGCGCCACGTGGTCGCGGCCGCGGTCGTGGCTAAGTTTGAATAGATTTAATCAAGCTCACTTCGGTGGGCTTTTTTATTACATAACTTCAATATTTTTTATTTTTCAGTTTATTAGAATCAATTGAAGTATTCATTTTAATGTCAGTCTCATGAAAAAAATAATTTTCGCTTTAGCTGCGACTTCCCTTTCAACTTTTGGCTTTGCCAATCCGCTGAGTGTGCATGTACTTAATCAGGAAACCGGCCTACCCTCTGCTAATGTCACGGTCACCCTAGAAGCTCAACAAGGTGAGAAATGGGTCAAGCTCAATGAAGCCAAGACAGACAGTAATGGCCGTATTAAAGAATTTTATCCTAAAGACACCGCGTTACAAAAAGGAGTTTATAAAGTAACGTTTAAAACGGGTGATTGGTTTAAGACCAATAATCAACGGATGTTCTTCCCTGAAGTACCGGTGGTTTTTGTGATTGATGGTGCTTTAGAGCACTACCATATTCCACTGCTGTTAAGTTCTTATGGGTATTCGACGTATCGGGGGAATTAAACTTTTATCGACTCTTGAGATATTTGAAATCCTACACGAGGATTTTTTCTAGGTGTAGTGATGGTGAATTTGACTTTAAAATCATATAAATTCCCATATTTATCTTCGTAGCCTATTTTACCCTTTATCATTAATACCTTTTCTGCAAATAACTTTGTATATTGTTCTTTGAGCAAATTAATTTGAACTCTCTGTTCTTCATTTTTACTAAGACTTATTAAAAGTGATTCATATCTTTTAAAATTCTCATCAAAAAAATATATATTTTTAGCTTCTTCACCATAATTTTTTAAATTTAAATAAATACAAACAATATAAATATCAAAAACATCAATAATATTTCCATCATTATCATGATCTTCGCACCTATCTTCGTGTTCAAAAAAAGTAGTTCTACTTAAATTTAACTGAGGTCGCACTGCTTTTCTTGCTGATTTTAGCTGTTGTTCTTGTAAAGAAACTAAATTTGTCTGTTGTTTAACACTTTCCCTCATCTCATCAATTTGAAGCTGTAATGCTTTTTCTTGTTGTTCTAATGCTTTTGTATTTTGCTCTAACTGTTTGCCTTGCTGAACATATCCTAAAATCAACCAAAGAAAAGCAATTGGCGCAAATATTCCCGCTAGAAAATCTCCAAGCTCATTTAATGAAGTAGGCGAACTCAATCCACCAAAAATCCAAAAAGAAGTAATCACAGCAAGCCAAATTACTGTTATTCCAATTCCCCAATTTAAACTATTTTGATTCATCTTCTAATAATAAAAAAGCCATTCCTAAATATGGGTTTTACCTGCTTTTTCTTATGTGTGCAAACAAGATTTCTAACCCCTCCCTCTTGTCATTCTGACTATCCGATGTTATTTATGATTCATATATTCAATAATTTAAAATAAAACGTATCTTAAAAAGGAGTTTTGCAATGGATCAGCAAGTCAGCCAGATGTTTAATCACGACCGGTTAATTCAGCATCTTGGTGCTCATCTGGTTTGTTATAACCACAATTATGCGAAGATCGAATTAAAGGTGACTGAACAACATTTACAAGGTCATCAGACCTGTAACGGTGCCGTGATTTTCGCACTGGCAGATGCAGCTTTTGCCATTGCCTGCAATACTGGTGAACATCCGGCGGTTGGTCAACATTGTGGTATTCATTATTTAAAACCGGGCTTGCTTGGTGACACACTGACTGCTGTAGCAGAACATAAGGCCAGCAGTGGCCGTAGTGGCATTTATGATATTCAGGTGATGAATCAACATAATCAAATTGTGGCGGAATTCCGTGGCACATCACGACTGATCATTAAATAATTTTTTCTCAAAATTTAATGCAATAAAAAACCGGTGACGATGCACCGGTTTTTTAAATTAAGAATAATTATGGATTTAAGCTTTAAGCCATTTCTCAGCTTTAGCCTGGTCTTCCACTTTCAGTTCAACTTCGGTCAGCTCAGAACCCGCGGCTTGAACTTCAAACGTCATTAGCTCATCACGACGGAATGCATACACTGTAAAAGTACCTTGCTGTTTTGCATAGCTTTCAACAAGTTTGGTCGTTGCTTTTAAGCCATCAATTGCAATGATGACATCATTGGCAGAAAGACCAGCGAGCACAGCGGCACCATCACGACGCGCAGATTGAACCAGAACACCTTCCGGCTTATCTGCCAATTTTAAACCGAATGGCAAAGACTTATCATTTTTCAGACCATAAGCCACACCAAACTCAGGGAATAACTGATCGAGCGGCAATTCATCTGTGGTATTGATCAAGTGATTAATCTGTTCTGACCAATCATCTCCTGTCAGCTCTTTACACAATTCAAAGATTGTCCGTTCATGCACCTGAACACCCTTCTGGGCATTTTCATACAAACGGCGCATTAAAGCATCCAGACTTGAACCACGTAAACGCAGACCCAAATCCAGGCACAATGCAACTAGACAACCTTTGTTGTAATAGCTGGTACCAGCATTATTCGAGTTCTCATCCTGACGATAGAATTTCACCCAGGCATCAAAACTGGATTCAGAGACTGACTGAATCGCACGACCCGGATTTTGCAAGTAACGGTCAATCTGTGCTTTTAACAAAGCAATATACGATTCCTGATTAATCACGCCACTGCGCAGCAAAATCAAATCATCGTAATAGGAAGTGAAACCTTCAAAGATCCATAACAGAGAGGTATAGCCCTCTCTGTTTAAATCATAGTTAACGAAGTTTTCAGGACGAATAAACTTCACCAGCCATGAATGGAAATATTCATGGCTACATAAGCCCAAGAAACGTTGGTAATCCTTGGACGGTTCTTCAGGTTCATTGGCTTTCGGCAAGTCATCACGCGGTGAAATCAGGCTGGTAGAATTTGGATGCTCCAGACCGCCATAGCTATTGCCGGTTGCCATGGTCATAAAGGTATAGTCTGTAAACGGCGCTGAACCAAACATGGAAATTTCTGTAGCACAGATTTTTTCAATATCTTGCTGCATACGCGCGGCATTCATGGCATGTTTACCGGACACCACAAATTCATGCGGAATGCCATTTGCTTCAAAACTGAAACGGGTTTGTTCTGCTAGCTCAAATGGCGCATCAATCAATTCGGCATAGTTTTTGGCTTTCAGGGTGAAACGGCCTTTGACCAGACTTTTGGCTTGCAGGCCGGTTGCCAGCTGAAAATGCTTTAATTCATCTGGCAGGAAGATTTCCAGTTCAATTTCTTTATTTTCCTGACCTTCTAGCCCTAAACATGCACAAGCGGGATTCACATAGAGACGATTTTGATCCACATATGCACCACGAACGGACAGATCATAGGCATACACATCATATTCCACCGTAATCAGCTCATGATCGGTATTGAATAAACGCCATTTGTTCTTTTCAAATTTCTGGATCTGTAACTGGCGCCCATCTTCATCATAGGCTTTGACCGCTTCAATGTGCTTGGAAAACTCTCGAATCAGATAGCTTCCCGGAATCCAGGTCGGTAATGACAAGACTTGAGTCGGGTCCGCAAGAAAACGAACAGTCAAGTGAATAAGATGCTGACGATAATCGTCAAATTCAATTTGATAATGCAACATAATGAACGATATAAAATTAAAATAAATGAGATATAGCTTAGCTTAGCATTTTTTAAGCCAGTATGGTTTAGCTGTCTTATTTGTCTACATTTACGACTAGCTATCTGTATAAAAAAGGCATAGCATGCGTGAAAATTAAATCGTTCAACACCCGCCGGGTTATCAAGGAACACCATTGAAATACATCATCTCACTGATTGCGGTTTTCAGTTTATTTATTTCTGCATTTTCACATGCTGCCCTACTCAATATTGTGCCTGAAAGCGTTGAAGCTGAAGCCTGGACCATTCTGGATTCACAGTCTGGTCAAGTCATTGCAGAGCATAATGCCGATGTGCAACGCGCTCCGGCTTCGCTGACCAAAATGATGGTGGCTTATATTGCCTTAAAGGAAATTGAGGCCGGGAAATTAAATAAAAATGAAGTTTTAACCGCGACCTCTGTGGTAAAAACCGTGATGTGGGATGAGTCACAGATGTACCTGAAAGAAGGTGATCAGATTTCAGTCGATCAGCTTCTGGCGGGCTTAATTATCATGTCTGCTAATGATGCCGCAGTCACGCTGGCTGAGAAAGTTTCGGGTGGTATTCCGCAGTTTGTTGAACGTATGAATCAGGAAGCCAAAGCGCTGGGCATGCAGCATACCAATTTCCAGAATCCGGCCGGCATTACCATGCCTGAGCATTATTCGACTGCCGCCGATTTGGCCAGACTGTCTATGGCGGTGGTGAATGAAACTCCAGATTATCTGTATTATTCTAAGCAGCCAAGCTTTACCTACAATCAGCATTTTCATCGTGCGACCAACCGTGTGCTTCAGGTCGATCCTACAGTAGATGGTTTAAAAACCGGTTTTACCCGTGCAGCGGGCTATAATCTGGCACTAACCGCCAATCGCGTCACCGCAGATTTTGAAATGCCAAATCGCCGTCTGATTGTGGTGGTGCTGGGTACTAAAAGTGCAGCAAAACGCGCTGAAGTATCACATAAGCTGATGAATCTGGCTTATACCTATACTCGCAATGAAGTAGCGATCAAAGATCAACAGCTACTGGCTGAGTTGCCTGTGATCAAATCCACCTTAAAAATGTTTAAGGTGCAAACCAAGCAACCGCAGATCATTACCACTTCTTTATATGATCAGGGCTACAGTATTGACCTGAACCAGTTTGATCAAACCCAACAGCGTGTCATGCTGAATACAGGTGATGGCGTTTTAAAAAGTATCGAGCCTTTACAGGAAACGCAAACTCATATCAATGTTGAAGTGAAAGCATCTGAACTCATTGCACCTTTGGCGACCATGATGCCTTTGGCGACTATTCAGGTTTATCAGAATAATCAGTTGATTCG
>DFCG01000074.1:0-1548 GCA_002367455.1 Acinetobacter sp. UBA3060
GCAGGTTTCATCAATGAACAATGCGATGGAACCGATACTGGCAATGCAATGGCTTTTCCGCCGTTTTCTTTGGCCAATGCCATCACTGCTTCAACGCGATCTTTATTGCCTGCAACCACAACCTGCCCTTGCGCATTGTAGTTCGCCGCTTCGACAGAACCTTCGCCTGCTGCAGTTGCTTGTGCACACAGCTCAATCACTTTGGCATCGTCCAGACCCAAAATNNTGCGCTGTATTCACCCAGTGAATGGCCTGCAAGATATTTCGGTGCTACACCGCCAGATTCCAACCACACGCGCCATAAGGCAATACTTGCAGTCAGCAATACCGGCTGGGTAAATTCGGTTTGATCCAGACCTTCGCCAGTTTGCGCAATCTGCCACAGATCAAAACCGACGGCTTCAGATGCTTCTGCAAATGTCTCGCGAATACTCGCAAACTGTTCTGCAAGCTCAGCCAGCATACCAGCTTTTTGTGAGCCCTGACCCGGAAACACAAATGCAGTTTTAGTTACGGGCGCTGCTTGTTCGAGTGGTGTAGCAGACATAATAAAATCCTTTCATTCAAGAGGTGTGCTTCTTCAATCCTAACAAGAAGACTGACCAATAAGACCACCTAAATCATTGTGGAGCGCAATTTAGCATGTAATTTTGCTGGCGGTAATTGCCAAATACAACAAAAAACCGATACGCCTAAAAATCAAAGACAAAAAAAAGGGAGCTAAATGCTCCCATTTTTTCTACTAAGCTTGACGCTTAATACATCACCAATTATTCAGCAGATGCTTTAGCGAATAATTGACGACCACGGTAGATACCATCTTTAGATACGTGGTGACGACGGTGAGTCTCTCCAGTAGCTTGGTCTACAGTTAATGCATTCTCGGTTAAAGCGTCATGTGAACGGCGCATGTCACGGCGAGAGCGACTTTTACGGTTTTGCTGAACGGCCATGATGGCTCCTTACAAAGATCGAAAAAATGGATCAGAACAAATTCGATTGTCTTATACACAAGAGTATAACACAAAAATTAGTTAAGTTTACCCTTCAAAGCAGCCAAAACTTCAAACGGGTTGTCCCGTTTTTCTTCAGCCACTTCTTCTACGGCAGGTTGATGCTTATGTTCACAAAACTCATGTTTAGGCGACAACGGCATCAACAATAACAGTTCATCTTCTATCAGCGCGAGCAAATCAGCGGTCGCAGGTGCATCATAATCACCTTTGGTCGTTGCTTCACTTTCACCTAGGACGATGAAATCAGCATCCTCATCCAAGCGCTCTATCAGTGACTCATCATCCACAAGTGCCAAATGGAACGAAGAAACCAGTTCAATTTCTACGGTTTCCAGACAACGCTGGCATTCCATAGGAACTTTTGTTTCAACGTGACCATCTAGCCATGCAATACGATGATAGGCATCCATTGATAGCTTACAGTCTATGTTAATCAATTGATCATCAATTGATCCAACAGCTTCACGAGCGATACGAACAAAGCGGGATAAAGGCAGTTGACCTGACCATTTAAAGCCCTGTTCAGCCCATT
>DFCG01000074.1:1577-29389 GCA_002367455.1 Acinetobacter sp. UBA3060
GATACAATTTTGTACTTATTTCGACAGACCATTTGGGTAACTCAAGTCATGCATCTGTTGCAGCCGCAAACAGAAGTGAATGTTTCATCACTCGTTAGCACAATTCCAAGCCTTGATTCTGACAGTTCAACACAACAAGTGCAACTCTCGCCATGGGCGAATTTATCGTCAGAAGCGCAGCAGGTGGANNCACTGGACCATTGCCGGAGACAAACGCCGTCTGCTGCCTGATCTGGGTTACTGGTATGCTCCGGATGGCCGTACTCGCGAACAGCAGGCTTTATTTGAACAGGTCGAAATCAAGCCACAGGCAATTGAGTGGATGTTTGCCCAGGCTTTTGGCCGTAAATTCCGGGTTTCTTTGGATAACCTGACTGGCGACGGCGGTGATGGTGCCAGCTTTAAAGACAATGTCTACGCTCAAGTGCAGGCTTATTTTAATGGTACAGCCAAACTTCCACGTGATGCAGCTCGCTTTATCCAATGTATCTGTATCTGCTTCAGAGGTGGCAAAAGTTTACAATCTGATGAATTTATACGTGAAATGCTTGATTAAATTACACAAATCTACCTTTTTTATGATTGCCAGATCTTGCCTGAGCGCCACATAATAAGCCATCAGCCCAAGCTTGGAGTAGTCTCTATGCTGCATTTACGCGTACACCCAGACAATCCGCAACCCCGCTTAATCAGTCAGGCAGTGGAACGTATCCGTGCGGGTGATGTGGTGGTCTATCCCACTGATGCGGCCTATGCGATTGGTTGCCAGATTGGGAACAAGAGTGCCATGGAGCGGATTGCGCAAATTCGTGGTTTGGGCCCAAAGCATCAATATGCGATTCTGTGCTGTGATTTATCCGATATTGCCACTTATGCCAAAGTGGACAATGCCATGTACCGTTTGCTGAAAAATAATACACCGGCNNACTTCTACCCTGATTTTACCGGGACAGACTGACCCACTCGATGATCCTTATGATATTGAAATGCAGCTGGGCAAACGCATTGATGTTTTTGTAGATAGTGGTTTAGGCACGTTGAGCACGACCTCTATTGTAGATTTATCTGGTGATCATCCAGAAGTGATTCGTCGTGGTATGGGAGATGTCAGCGCCTTTGAATAAACGACGCTTGAGAAATTCCTACAAACATTCGGGGAGTCAAAATGAATGGATTTATTTTATCTCCTGCTAAATCAGCATGAATTTTCTGCACAGGATTTAATCTATGCAGAACTGCCTTGGACACTGCAATCCAAGGCAGTCATGGTCGAAGCACATTTTCCTTACCATCCCACTGTAAATATTGATCATACTGAGTACCAATTTTTCCTGACGTTGGCTGTAGCGAGACAGTTGTTGCAGATCTATTCAAACCAAAATGTATGCCTGGCAGAAACTTGCCAACGTATCATTGAATTTGCGACCAAGGAATACAGCCATTCCTCACCATGAAAATCTAAAACAGCATAGGGTGAGAGGTTGCAGTTCTATTCTTTTCAATTCGGCAGATATGCAGTGGCTGGCAAAGACAGTTTAGGAATCTGAACTACGTTCATAATGACGAACCGCAATGAAATTTGGACATTGCGATAGCTTCTGTTCATGATGCATGAGCTCTTCACCCAGTTTATTTTTCAGATACACATGAAAAACAATCTGATCTTCTTCCAGTACATTCAGCATCGCCGTACGTGCTTTGGGTTCCATGACTTTAAAGGAATTGATCGACTCACAAGACATGGCTTGCATATCCAGTTTAATTCGCTCATCCAGCTGGTCGCCCTCATAAGCCATATGCCGCATGTAAAAACGAATATTGGGATATTGGTCCAGCACACTAAAATCCATTTTCATGGCCTGCATGACAGGTCGGGCCTGTTCCGCAAAAGCTGAAAATCCGCCTGATTTCAGTCCTGTGCGTGCTTCATCTTCAAGCTGCATAATCTGATATTTGGGATAAGCCCAAAATCCCCCGAATGCGATCATCCCAATAACAACCAGAATAAGTGGCATGCTTTCTTCACCTTTTTATTGATTTTTGTGATTCTTGACTATTTTTCGAGAGTATAGCGGTATTTTTGACCAAAAATTACGGGGAAATATTTTATTAATACTTATTAATTTTATGTTTTTTAATGGGAAATCCGTTTAAAAATCATTCGATATCTGCCAGCTAGCTTATTTACTCTTTTGAGGAGAATCACTGTATTGATCGAGTTTTGAAGTGAATCAACTGGCATCATCTACCAGATACGCTTAATTATGAGAGCCAATTTAGCATGAAAATCACCGCTGCATTTCCCGCCCGGTTCTACCGTTTTTCTCGTTGCTATTTTTAAATCGTAGATAAATTCCATTATTTTTTTAAGTTTTTATGGCTTTGACGGCTTATTTAATTTATTTAAAGTTACTTTTCCAGTACAATGACAACGCTTAATCCTGTGCTTTTCTTTCGATCAGATACCGAAAATCAAGCCTTTGCATGCCTTTGAAAATTCGCGTGGCCTATAATTGTAATGACTCAAATTATCCATAACACTATGGAATCTGCTCCGCACATTCGGGTTCTGGATGAATGGCAGGATACAATTCCAGAGGATCTGTACATTCCTCCAGCGGCATTTGAAATCTTATTAGAACATTTTGAAGGCCCACTCGACTTTTTAATTTACCTGATTCAAAAAAACGGTTTTGATCTGTTACAGGTCGATATCGCGCCGATTGCAGCGCAGTATTTGTCTTATATGGACGCGATGAAATCCCTGAACATCGAGCTGACGGCCGACTATATGGTGATGGCGGCCTTACTGGCAGATCTGAAATCACGTTTGCTTTTGCCGAAACCGAAAAGCCTGACTGCGATTGAACAGGATCCAAAACAAGAACTGATTGACCGTTTAGAAAATTATTTAAGAATTAAACAGGCAGCAGAACGTCTGGGCCAGATGCCGATTCTGGAACGTGACACTTTCACAACCAATGTCAGTCTGGGAGACATCCAGCAGCCGAATGAAGGCTATTCAAGCGATTTATTGCGTGATGCCTTGCTTTGTATATTTAACCGTCCTGAACCGGTGATTCATCAGGTGCAACAGGAACCGGTACTGCTGGAAGAACGTATTGCCTATATTGAAAGTTGTATTGAAACTGGCGCAATACTCAGCTTTAAGGACTTGTTAAAACCGAGCCAAGGCCGTATGGGTATGGTGGTAACCTTTATGGCGGTGCTGGAACTGACCCGACAACAAAAAATTCAGATTATTGCTACAGGTATTGAAGCCCCGCTCGCGATTCAAGGAGCCAGTCAATGACACTCGATCAAAATACGCTGTTATCTGCAGAAGATAATCTGCANNCGTTCAATCGAACTGATTGAAACAGCACAAGGTTATCGTTTTCAAGTGCGTGCAAAATATCGTAATATTATTGCACAGACCTGGCCAGAGCGACCGGCTCGCTTGTCGCCTTCATTACTGGAGACGCTTGCTGTGATTGCTTATCACCAGCCAGTGACTCGAGCGGATATTGAACAGATTCGTGGTGTTACGAATAACAGTCAAAACTTGCGTACGCTGTTTGACTGGAACTGGATTAAAGAGTCCGGATTTCGTGAACTCCCTGGAAGACCTGCGTTGTTAATGACAACGCCACAATTTTTAAATGCGTTTGGCCTGAATAGTTTGGGCCAATTGCCTCCCCTGCAGGATGCCAAGGAAGCTTTTATGGCCCTCGATGCGAATGCACCGAAGTCATAAATAGGTGAACTGTTGATAATTATTTCTAAGGTTATGCTGTCATGAGTGAAAAGTTGCAAAAGGTGCTTGCACGCGTTGGTTTGGGTTCTCGCCGTTATATGGAAGAAGTCATTGCCGCGGGTCGTGTAAGTGTCAACGGGCAAATTGCCCAAGTGGGTGAACGAATCGAACCAGGTGATGAGCTTCGCATCGATGGTCGTAAAGTTACCTTCCAGATTGAAGACGAAATCCGTCGTCGTGTCATTATCTATTACAAGCCTGAAGGCGAGATCTGCTCACGTAGCGATCCTGAAAACCGTCCGACCGTGTTTGAACAGCTGCCTGCTATTCCGGGCGATCGCTGGGTGATGGTCGGTCGTCTGGATATTAACTCCACCGGTCTACTCTTGTTCACAAATGATGGTGAACTTGCGAATCGCTTGATGCACCCATCGAATGAAATCGAACGTGAATATGCAGTTCGTGTCATGGGTGAAGTAACGCCACAAATTCGTAACAACATGCTTAAAGGCGTGGTGCTAGACGATGGTCCGGCAAAATTCGAATCTTTCTCTGAACTGGGCGGTGACGGGATCAACCGTTGGTTCCAGGTCGTGGTGAAAGAAGGTCGTAACCGTGAAGTACGTCGTATCTTTGAATCACAAGGCCTGAAAGTCAGCCGTCTACTGCGTACCCGTTATGGTACTGTGATTTTGCCACGCGAACTGCGTACCGGTCGCTGGATTGAACTGGATAAAAACGATATCGACAACCTGACCAAAGCTGTGGAATTGAAGCCACGTCAAGGTACAGGCTTGTTTGGTATGGCGAAACGCCGTAATGAACGTATGCAGGACAAGCCGATGGCTGCACGCCGTGGCGGTTTCTTGCGTCAGCAACGTCGTGACAGTGATGAGCAACCACAAAATAATACTGGCCGTGAGCGTCGTGATGACAATGCTTATGGTCGTCGTGACAGAGCTGAAAACCAGAATGGCACTCAGTTTGTNNAGGCTTTAAAAAGTTTTAATTAAGATAAATAAAAAAAGTCAGGCACATTGCCTGACTTTTTTTATGCCTTATGCATCAGGCACTTTGTGGAATCCCTTGCGGAATGGCACCGAGTAAACGCTTGGTATATTCATGCTGTGGAGATTGATACAATTCATCTGAATTGGCGATTTCTACCAGTTCCCCATGATTCAGCACCATGATCTGATCTGAAATATATTTCACTACCGACAAATCATGTGAAATAAAGATATAGCTGAGTCCGAATTCATCCTGCAAATCTTGCAGTAAATTCAGCACCTGCGCCTGTACTGAGACATCCAGTGCCGAGACCGATTCATCGCAGATCAAAATCTCAGGCTTTAAGGTCAGGCAACGTGCGATTGCAATCCGCTGACGCTGACCACCGGAAAACTCATGCGGGTAGCGATAAAAAGCCTGAGCAGGCAAGCTGACCCGTTCCAGCAAATCCAGAGCCATTTGTTTGCGTTCGGCATCATCCTGACCAATCTTGTGAATCTGCATCGGTTCCATCAGGATTTGCCCTACGGTAAAGCGCGGATTCAGAGAAGCATAGGGATTCTGGAAAATGATCTGGATTTTACGTTGATACTGGGTAAATTCCTGTTCCGACATGTCCAGAATGTCCCGACCCTGAAACAGTGCCTTACCGCCCGTAGCCTTTTGCAGACGCATCAGCAACAAGCCAATGGTGGTTTTACCCGAACCGGACTCCCCGACCAACCCCAAGGTCTTGCCTTTGGCCAGCTGAAAAGAAACTCCTTTTACTGCTTGAAACTCATCTTTGCCAAACAGTCCTTTACGACTATAAAAAGATTTTTGCAGATCCCGTACATCCAGAATAATTTCCTCTCCGCCCTTTAGTCCACGTGAACGTTGCGGAAGCTGAGTATTCAGACGAATATCTTCCAGCCAGGTTGAACCATCCTGTTTCATAAAATCGCTGATCATCGGCAAACGTAACGGACGTTGCGAGAGTTGCGGGCGGCAGTGCAACAAGGCTTTGGTATACATGTCCTGAGGCCGGTCCAGCACCTCCCGAACCGGACCCTGTTCACGGATTTCCCCATGGCGCATCACAATCACCTGATCGGCAATTTCACCAACCAATGCCAGATCATGGGTAATAAACAGCATCGACATCTGACGACGCTGACGTAGCGATTCCAGCAAGTCCAGAATCTGCTTTTGAATAGTCACATCCAGAGCGGTGGTCGGTTCATCTGCAATCAACAGTTTCGGTTCACAGGCAATAGCCATGGCAATCATGACCCGTTGCTGCTGTCCACCGGAAAGCTGCCCCGGATAGGCATCAATTTTAGTTTCTGGCGCAGGGATCCCCACTTCTTTGAGGAGCTCCAGGGTACGTTGCCGCGCCTGTTTTTTATTCATGCCTAAATGTAGTTGCAAGATTTCTGCAATCTGCATGCCTACCGTAAATACCGGATTTAGCGAAGACATTGGCTCCTGAAAAATCATGGCAATGTCTTTGCCGCACATCTTGCGCATTTCACGGGTTTTAAGCTTGAGCAGGTTTTTCCCTTCAAAGATGATCTGGCTATCTTCTGAAATACGTGCGCTTTCTGCCGGAAGCAGGCCCATAGTGGCGAGGGAAGTGACCGACTTGCCACTTCCCGATTCGCCTACCAGTGCAACTGTGGTATTGGCCGGAATCTCGAAAGAAACCCCTTTTACAGTCTCAATATATTCTTTATTTTCACCTTTAAAACTGACTCGCAGATTTTCTACGCGAAGTAGCGCAGGTGCTGTGCTTGGATTGATTTCAGACATCGTTGCGCTCCTATTTCAGTTTTGGATCTAATGCATCACGGAGTGCATCGGTAAACATCGAGAAAGCAGTTACCAATACCGCCATGGCGATTGAGGCTGCCGCCAGTTGCCACCATTTACCCAAAATCAGCTCGCTTTGTGCTTCATTTAGCATACTGCCCCATGACACTACCCCGATAGGCACACCGAAACCGAGGAAGCTCAAAATGACTTCGGACTTGATAAATGCCACCACCAGAATAGACATCTGTACCAGGGCAATATGGCTGACATTGGGAAAAATATGGACAAACATACGACGCATATTACTCACGCCAATCGCCTTGGCAGCCAGCACATATTCACGTGCCGTATGCTTCATGTATTCAGCACGAACCAAACGGAAGACCCCGGTCCAGCCAGTCAGACCTAAAATCAGGATGATTGATAAAATACCTTTCTGCTGTAACACTGCGGCAATGGCCAAAACCAGCAACAGATAGGGAATCGAGGTAAAGATATTATAGAACCAGTTTAGGACATCATCGACCCAACCACCAAAGTAACCTGCTATTGCACCCAGTGCAGTCCCAATCAGTACAGCGACAAAGGCTGCAATCAGTCCAACCAGAATCGAGGTTTCAGCCCCCTTAATGGTTTTCTGTAAAACATCCTGCCCCCATTTATCGGCACCGAAGACCAGACTTTGCTTGAGTTCCCCACTTTCATCCATCAGCTGGCCGCCGAGCTCCTGATTAATGGCCTTCATGTCTTCTGCCAGCGGATCGACCACTCCATAATAATCGATGCCTGCACCAGCACCCTGCTCAGCAGAAATTTCAGCATTCAATTCAGCAATGACATCTTTTAAGGGATCAACTGGATTGACCGGTAGAGGCACAGATTCTGCGCTCTGCTCTGTATCAGATGCAGCCGGAACTGGGGCTGCATTGATAAAACTCGGCGGTGCATAGCTGACCGCCACTTCTTTATTCCAGTCTTTGGCAATCAGGCCGCTCATTGACAGTACCAGCAGCAGCAGATAAAACAGCACCACATACAGGGAAAACATGGCAATCCGGTCACGTTTCAAACGGCGCATGGCCAGCTGCCATAAGCCTGTTGAAGCCGACTCAGGTGCTGCTTCAGCCGCTTGTTCTTTTTTAAATATCGCACTCAGCATAATTCACCTACTTCAACTGTACACGCGGATCGACCCATTTATAGATCAGATCGGCAATCAGATTGAATATCATGGTCGCAGCAGCGACATAGACCGTAATGGCTTTAATCACAGGAAAATCGGAACGTTCTACCGCAATAATGACTTCACGGCCAATTCCAGGAATACCAAAAAAACGTTCGATCAGGAAAGCACCAATCAGCAGTGCCGGAAGTCCTGCCATGACATCGGTAATAATCGGAATCGAGGCATTGCGCAAGACATGCACGCCCATGATACGGTTTTCACCCAGGCCTTTGGCACGCGCAGTACGTACATAGTCCTGATTAACTTCATCCAGTACGAAACTACGATACAGGCGTAGTGTTGGTGCGATACTGACCACCAACATAATCAGCACAGGTAACAAGGCGTATTTGAAAAGATTATCGGCAAAATTATCGCTCCAGCCCTGTACCGGGAACCAGCTCAGTTCATAGGCCAGGAAATACTGGAACACGATGATGTAAACCAGAATACTGATCGACATACCGATCGTACACAGCATCATGATCATGCGATCTGTCAAAGAACCACGAACCGAAGCCACACCCAAAGCCAGAATGATAGAAATAATAGTTTGCAGAATGGTCAGTGGAATCAGAATGGTCAGTGAGGGCCCCAAACGGGTGGTGATAATCTGTGCCACCGATTCTCCGGTACTCCAGCTCACCCCATAATCAAAGGTTAAAATCTGCTTGATAAAGATCCAGAGTTGTACGTAATACGGTTGATCCACACCCAGTTGCTGACGGATGTTTTCAATCTGTTCCACATTGGCCATTTTACCGGCCAGAATATAGGCAGGGTCTCCGCCTACCCAGTTAAACAGCAGGAAAATCAGCAAAATCACCCCGAGCATGGTCGGGATCATTTGCCAAAGCCGTCGAATAATATATGCCAGCATCGCTTGCCTTCCTTAATTTTTTCCAGAGATTTCATTAAAGAAAGCTTTGCTGTCCGGATCACGACCCAAGAAGTCTTTCACCATTTGCTCGCCATGCTTTTGACCACCTTGAGCCAGGACCGTATTGCGATAATGCGCACCGACTTTCTTGTCCATCAGCTGATCGCCAAAGGAGGAAAGCATATCCAGGGCAATGACCTCAGACCACATATAGCTGTAGTAACCCGCCTGATAGCCGCCCATCAGATGCCCGAATTGTCCCGGGAACTGCTGACCGTTGACATAACCCAAGGCAGTCTTGCCTTCCATATCCTGCCAGAGCTTTAAAGGCTCAATGTTTTTTGCATCTTTACCATGCAGGGCCATATCATATTGGGCATATAAAGCCTGACGGGCATAATGCAGGCCTCGGCCGTAATTCTTCACATTTTTTAAGCGCTCAGTCATGGCAGCATCCACCCGAGGACATGCCGGCTCACAGTAATCCGCTACTTTTGACAAGGTTTCCAGACGGCGTGCCCACTCTTCATACATCTGTGACGGCGCTTCAACAAAGTCACGCTCTACCGAGGTACCAGACTGTTCTGTATAGCGGGTTTTCGATAGAATCCCGTGCAAGGCATGACCCATTTCATGCACAAAGGTTTCCAGTTCGTTGCTGTTCAAGCCCTTACGGTTAAAATTGGTCACCAGTACTGATACTGGACGACGCTGATTCAGGGTACTGCCGCCATAAGCTCCCCAGACAGCTGCATGCCCATATTTGCCTTCACGCGGGTATTTATCGACATATAATCCGCCCAGAAATTCGCCCGTAGCTTTGTCATGTACCGCATAATATTCCACTTCATCATGCCAGGCCTTGACTTTCACCGGCTTGAACTCAATGCCATAGAGTTCCGAAGAAATAGCGAATAACCATTTTTGCGATGCTTCTGTCGGGAAATAATCCCGTAATTTTTCCTGGTCTACCTTGTATTTGGCCTGACGCAGTTTTTCACTCCAGTAACCCTGATTCCAGCGTGTAATTTCTGCTTTCTCTAGTGGAACTTTTAAAGTTTCAGCCTTGAACTGGCGTAATTGTTCTACATCCTGCTTTTCTAATGGCGCAACTTTGGCATAGACCTCATCCAGAAAACTATTGACTGCTTCTGGGGTTTTGGCCATGCGGAATTCAAGCGCAGAATGAGCATAGCTTTCCTTATCAAAAAGTTGTGCCATTTCATAACGCAGATCAATGGCTTTTTTCATGAATTGCAGGTTTTGTTCAGTCCCGCGACGCGTGTAAGCGGTCTGGTAACGTTTGCGTGCTTCATCACTTTCTGCCAGCTCCATAAAAGGCTGGTATTCCGGATAATCAAAGCCAAGCAGATAATTGCCCTTTTCATTTTTCTTTAAATTTGCGATGTAACTTTCTGGCAGGCCTTTCATTTCAGCTGGAGTAAATTCAACTTTTTCAGGGTTATCCCGCACATTTTTGGAAAAGTCCTGTCCCAGTTTGGTACTTTCTTCAATAATTTCTTTCAGTCGTTTCTGTTTTTCTGCACTGAGTTGCACCCCGGTGTTCTCAAACTGCTCCAGAATATCTTCTAAAAATTTCTGATCAATCGGATCACTGGCTTTCAGTTTTTTGAACTGTCCATACAGTTTAGGATTCTGATACAGGGTGGTTTGGTATTTGCTGATTTTAAGTTCACAGTCATCGGCTGCCTGACGCAATGCAGGATCCGGATCGACATTACTGTACAGCCCTACTGCTGCACCGAAATCCCGGGCTTTGGCATGCAACTCATCCCATTCAGCCAGATAAGGCCCTGCCTTGGCTTTATTTTTAATTTTCTTATTTTCAAATATCTGGATATCTTTTTGCATGGAGGCCAGACTGGCATCACATAAAGACGGAATTTCTGCAGCCTTGAATAATGGCAGCAGCTGTACTTGGGTATCTGCCGCTACACCTTGATATCCCCCCATCATCATTAAACATAAGGTACTTAATTTTAAAGATTTTGATTTCATATTCATCTCCAGATTTTTTCTTACTTTTTCGTATTAATATCGATATACATCCATTCTGAAGACAGAATCGGATGGGACTTATGTCCAATAATTTGGGGTTGGGTCAANNAGACGGTCAAATTCAGGATGCTTGAAACAGGCATTGTTGGTGACATTGACATTCTTGCCATAGAACAGCTGCATAAAATTGTCGGCATCCGGATAATCGGCAATCCATGCAGAACTCTTGAACATGGTTTTACATTGCTTTTCCAGCTTGATGCCTTCAGCAAATGGCATGGCCTTACTGGTCAATCGAATATGAATACTGTCCAGGGTCTTTTTCCAGAACTCACCCTGTTGCTGGCCCCGACTGGTATTCCCAGTAATCAGTTCAATCACCAGAGGTTTACCTTCAGGCGTTTTCCGCCAGCCATCTGCACCGATCTTGTAGTTATAGCGGTCGAGCAACATGTTGGCTGCTTTGACTGAATAGGGAATACTGCTTTTATAGGACGGTGAATAGCCTGCTACTCCTGGGGGGATAGGCATGTGCAGTTTTGCTCCATCCCCCTTAAGTAATACATTGATCATGTTTTCTACAGAAAATGCCATCGCCATGGCACGACGTAAGGCAATTTTTTCTGGCGCGAAACCACCCACGACCGGGTTTTGCATATTCCAGTAATGGTAGCTAATGGAGGGCTCTAAAATACGTGACAGCTTCACTCCCTGCTGAGCCAGCTCAGGCTTTAATTTGTCACCATCGAGGGCCTGTACGACGATATCGCCCTCAATTTCGAGCAAGTCCAGTTCATTTTTCTTAAATGCCAGCATCCGTGATTGCGCTTCTTCAATAACACGCACATCAATAGTGCCGATTTGAGGCATTTTTTTGCCCTGCATGGCTTTTACAATGGCCTGATCTTCTGCACCACTGGCTTTAAAGTCCCAGACAAAACCACGATAAGCTGGATTTGGTTTTAAGATAATCCGTGAGCCTGGTGTCCAGAGGCTGAGCACATAAGGACCAGTTCCCACTGGCCTATTCATGACCCAACCCGCCTTATCTTTATATTTTTCAATCACTTCACGAGCCACTGCAGCGGCAGGCCCATGTGCCAGCAACATCGGAAAGTTCTGATCCGGATTATTCAGCTTTAATACCAAGGTATAGCGGTCTGGGGTCTGAATACCTTCAAACGGATTTTCATAGGCTTTGCCATTCTTTTTGGTTAGGGCCATCCATGCGTCCAGCCCTTTAATTCGGCCATCCAGCAACCAGCTGTTCGGTGAATGCAGCTTTGGGTCCAGTAGACGTTTCAAGCTATAAGCATAGTCATACGAAGTCAGTTCACGTTTTTTACCGCCAAAGACCGGATCATTGGCAAAATAAATACCCTTTTTGATTTTGATGGTATAAGTCAGGCCATCCGCACTGACTTGAGGCAGACTGACCGCAGTCAATGGCACTAATTTTGCTGGCGAGGCCAGATAATCATAGGTAAATAAGGTTTCAAAAATCGCGGCATTAATTTTGGCTGAATAACGGTCATGGATATAACCCGGATCAAAACCGGTTTCAGCTGCCAGAAATACTGTTTTTAAAACCTTATTCGGGTTGGCAGGATTGCTAGCCCATGTGGACGCGCCCCCTGCCATCATCAAACCAGCCATTAGCACCCCACTGGCCAGTTTTTTTAAAGTATTTTTATTCACATTCATACTGGTTCTTAATCTTCTCAAGTTATTTTTTAACAGGTTCAATATCCATATATTGCCAAACTGCTCTGGTCACCGGATGGGCCTTAAAACCCTGTACATGCGGATGAATCAACCAGTTACGTATACGAGTATTGTGCAGAATCCATGGATTATCGGCTTCCATCTGACGGTTCATCTGCTCATAATATGGCGTCCGCTGCTGCGGCGGCAGTTTCATCGCAGTCTGGTACAATGCGTCATAGGCTTTTGAGGTATAGCAACTCAGGTTGCCTTGTTGCGCATTTGGCCCATACAGTAACTGGGCAAAGTTTTCCCCTTCAGGATAGTCCGCAATCCAGGCTCCACCCCACATCATATGTTTGCATTGAGTGGCTTCTTTTAAATTGTCAGCAAAATTACTGACCTTGAATTCAATTCGCACCCCGATCGCATCCAGATTCTTTTTCCATAACTCTGCAGAAATCACCGAAGAGCTTGAGCTGGTTGAATTCATTTTTAATATCAAAGGTTTGCCATCAGGCAGGGTTCGGTAACCATCAGCGCCTTTCTTATAACCAAAGCGGTCAAGCAGTTTATTGGCCAGTAATGGGTTATAAGCAATACTGCTTTTATACGTCGGGTCATGTCCACCTACTCCCTCTGGCAAAATCATTTCAGCTTTATCGGCATGACCTTTGTACAGCTGCTGGATAGCTTCTTTCTGGTTATAGGACAAGGCAAGAGCACGACGTAAGGCAATTTTTTCCAGTGAATTTCCACCAATTAACGGATCACGCATATTCATGATGGTATAGGTAATTTCCGGTTCTTTATTCGGATAATGCAGGATGCCTTTTTTCTTGTATTCACTTTTCAGCTGCTTATTTTCCAGTGCCTGTTCGGCACCGCTCGCAGTGAGTTTGTCATAGTCCAGTTGTCCAGACTTTAAAGCCAGCCAGCGAGACTGTTCCTCTTCAATAATACTGATTTTGACCTTGCCAATTTGCGGCATCTGCTTGCCTTGCATGGCTTTGACAATACGTTGATCCCATTCGGAACCATCGCCCTTAAAGTTCCAGACAAAACCGCGATAATTCGGGTTGGCAGTCAGTTCAATACGGCTACGCGGCACATATTTGTGTAACTGATACGCCCCTGTTCCAACCGGATGCTGACCTGCCCGATGACCATAATGTTCGATCGCTTCCCGTGCGGTACCACTAAAAGCAACATAGGCCAGAATGTAAGGAAAATTCAGGTCTGAACGGGTCAAGGTAATTTGTAAGGTATATTTATCTAGAGCTTTTAAACCGGCAATCGGAGCATCATAGTTAAATTTACCCGTTTTTTTGGCCTGCTGAATGACTTGATCTGCGCCAAGAATTTTGCCTTCAATAAAGGAAAAAGAAGGTGAATGATTTTTTGGATCCATCACCCTTTGCATGGAATAAATATAATCCCGGGCGACCAGTTCACGCTTCTTGCCCTGAAAGGCCGGATCCGGACTGAAATAAATTCCTGGCTTGATTTTAAAAGTATAAACTTTGCCATCCTGTTCAACCACGGGTAAAGACTCGGCGGTATTTGGGGCCAAAATTGCAGGCCGGGCCAGATAGTCATAACGCAACAAAGGCTCAAAAATGGCCTCAGCCACGCTACCACTATAAAAATTATAGGTTTTGACCATATCAAAACCATCATCAGGCGCTTCGAAAGCCAAGTTTAAAACTTTATCCGGATGTGCAGATGATTTTGCCCAGGAGGTTTGCCCCGTAGTCATGGCCAAGGCCAAAATTGTCATNNATTGCTATAGGAAGTCTTTAACACATCATCCCATATTTGCTTCAATGGATGGGTCAAAGCTGGACAGATGGAATAAACTGAACAAAGCGAATTTCATGCCATCCTCAAAAAATAACGTTTTTTTCCTGTTATTAACTCAAAAAAGCTTATTTTTATTAATCATTTAAAACATTATCAATAACATAATATTTTCCATGAATCATTAATTAAATTTTTATCCTCAAAATTCTTACTGAAGTTCATTTCGCACAAAAATAACTCAACCCTGTTTCATCTTATTGCACTATTGT
This sequence comes from Acinetobacter sp. UBA3060, assembly GCA_002367455.1. Classification (GTDB taxonomy): domain Bacteria; phylum Pseudomonadota; class Gammaproteobacteria; order Pseudomonadales; family Moraxellaceae; genus Acinetobacter. Next base: position 16,040 of record DFCG01000074.1, read on the forward strand.
ATACCTTTAGGTAAACAATAAATAAACACAAGTACTTGTATTATAAATAATTTATTTTAAAAAAATATTGTATATTTTATGTAAAAATTATGCACCATGATTAAACTTTATTCAATTTCTCTTTCAGTTTTAGATTCCTTTCTTATTCATTAAATATTTATTTTTTACTTTCTCATGGTTTCCTATAGAGACTTTCTTCAGATTTTAAACCCTACTCTCTTAATATTTCTTCATCAGAATTTAGTAAATCTCTAAAAAAACCAAATTAAATATAATTCTTTCAATCACTTAATGTTTTTCAAAGTTAATAATTTATAAGTTGGCATTCGCTTTGCTTAAGTCCTCCCAGCACTACTTCACATAACAAAAGGGTGAAAATTACGATGAAAAAAAACAAATTGGTCGGATCTATGGGGGCTCCAACAGTTGGCAAGACAATACTCAAGTTAAGTACGCTTACCTTAAGTATGATGTGCTTGTCTTTGGCACATGCAGCCGATGAACCAGAAAACTCTGCCGCTCAACCTACCAAGGTTCAAAAAGTGACAGTGACAGGTTCATCTATTAAAGGAGTAGCTGCACAAAGTGCATCTCCTATTACTGTGCTTAAAGTCGAAGATCTGGTGAATCAGGGGGTCACCACGGTTGAAGAAGCCATTAATAAAGTAAGTGCTAACCAAGCTGGTTTTGCTGTTTCTCAAAATATTGGTAAAAGTAATACTTCAGGTTCTTCTGCCAACCTGCGTGGGATTGGTACTGATAAGACCTTAGTTTTATTAAATGGGCGTCGTTTGGCTAACAGCCCATTTAGTACTTCTGAAGTTAACCTGAATATTATTCCGCTCGCGATGGTTGAGCGAATCGAGATTCTGCGTGATGGTGCTTCTGCAGTATATGGTGCAGATGCAATTGCCGGCGTAATTAACTTTATTATCAAAAAGGAATACCAAGGTTTCGGTATTTCTGGTGGACTGCAAGCACCTGAAGAAAAGAATGGCGACAAATATGATGTCTCTATTTTCGGTGGTTATGGTGATCTGGATGAACAAGGTTTCAACGTTTACGGTGTAGTAGATTATCGTACTTCTGACATGATCATGGCCAAAGATCGTAAAGTCAGCCGTCGTGGTGGTTTAATTCCAGAGTTGAACATGGCGATCGGTTCAAGTGCCGGCTTCCCTGCCAACCTTTTAGATTCAGGTGTAGGTTTAGTTAACCCTTATATCAATCAAAACTGTAATAATGCACCAAATATGTTTGTATCTGGTACACGTTGCCTGTTAAACACTCAAGCACTCATTGGTATTACTCCAGAAGAAGAAACTTTTTCAGCTCTAGGTAAAGGTACCTTCAAATTAACCGATTCATTAAATGCGGTTGCTGAATATATTTATACTGAAAGTAAAGTAAAAACCTCGATAGCACCTGATGTATGGGGAGGTAGTCTTTCTATTCCAAATACCAGCAAATATTATCCAGGCAACGGCATTACACCAGACATCGCTGGTCTGGTAGATCCAAGAGCAGCACTTTATTTACGTTCACAATCAGGTAACCGTGTTTCTCAATCAGAAAATGAATCAAACCGCTTTTTTGCAGGGATTGAAGGTGAAGTCTACGGTTGGGATGTAAATGGTGGCGTTACTTATGCCAAAAGTGAAGCAACTGATAATTTCGTCAGTGGCTACCTGAATCAAAGTTTGGTTCAAGCCGCACTTAATGATGGCACCTTAAACCCATTTGGTCCTCAGGCCGCTGCAGATGCTGGGAAATGGTCTACTTTTGATGTGGCAGGCCCAACAAATATGGCAAGTCTGGATTCTACCACTATAGATTTCACCGTCAGCCGTCCAATCTATGAACTACCTGCAGGTGAAGTTGGATTTGCCTTGGGTGGTAGCTACACCACTCAGGACTGGGAAGCCAAGGTGAATGCCGATCTTGTTCGCCAGGTTCCAGGTTCTGGTATTGATCCAAATAAACCGTCAAGTTCAGGTGACCGTGATATTACTGCGGTGTTTACTGAATTACATGTACCGATCTTGCCGACTCTAGAAGCTCAACTTGCGGCACGTTATGATGACTATAGTGACTTTGGTGATACTTTCAATCCAAAAGTATCCCTACGTTGGGAACCGGTTAAAGAGTTAATGTTCCGTAGTTCTTATAGTACTGGATTCCGTGCCCCAAGTATGTGGGAAATCAACTCTTTACAAAGTGAAACCAATACTAGCACTAACTTCAATAACCCACGTTTTTGTGATGCTAACGGTCAACCGACCAGCATCCAATTTGCAGACCAATGTGGTATGCAGTTCAAGCGTAAACAAGGTGGTAACCCAGACTTACAGCCAGAAGAATCAACCTCTTTTACAGCCGGATTCGTATATGAACCAATCAAGAATCTGGTATTCACCGCTGATTACTACAATATTGACATTGAAGGTTTAGTCAGCTCAGTTACTCCTAATGATATTTTTAATGACCTTGATCGCTATGGCAATCTGATCGTTTACGCTCCAGATGGTCGTATCCAGTATTTAAATACAACTCTACAAAATATGGGTGGATTAAAAACTGAAGGGATTGACCTCAGCCTGAACTACTTAAGCCCAATGACAGCAACAGGCCGTTTTGGTTTTGGGATTGATGGTACCTATGTCATCAAAATGGATGAGCAAGAAGAACCAAACGGTGAATGGGAAGGGCTCGTCGGCATCTATGATGATCCTGCAGTCGTCCGCTGGAGACATATTGCCAATATCAACTGGTCTTATGAAGACTGGAAAATGAGACTAGAACAACAATATATCCGTGGTTATGAAGACTTTTCTCAAGAACGTGATGTAAGTGCCTATACGCTTTATAACTTTGCAGGCACCTATAGCGGATTCAAGAATTTAGAGCTAACTGCAGGTATTCGCAACATGTTTGATGCAGAACCACCTGCTTCTGATGCAACCAACAATGCTCAATATGGCTATGACCCTCGTCACGGTGATCCAATGGGCCGTACCTACTTCCTACGTGGTACTTATAAATTCTTTTAATTAATTACTTCGCAAACACTGCTGCCAAGCGGTGTTTGCGGTTTTCCCCGTTTAATTTTAGCCAAACAAAAAATAATGCTGCCTGTAACTAAAAAAATTTTCTCATCAGTGCACTATTTCCTGTTTGTCTTAAATTCTAGGAGTCATGATGGGCACAAAGTTTGAAGACTTAGAAAAAAACTCCGCCAAAAAACTGACTGGTATTGGGGTCGTTGTTTTTTTGCATATCCTGGTTGGCCTGGTACTCATGGCTGGTATGGCAAAAGACATTATTAAACCAACGGAACAGCCAGTTGAGCTAATGATTATTCAAGATATTAAGTCGCCTGAACCTGAGCCACCAAAAGAAACACCACCTGAACCACCAAAAATCGTGGAAAAAGTAGCACAAGTGCCTGAGGTGAAACCGGTTGAAAAAGTCGTTCCTGTACAGAAAACACTTCCAACACCAACCCAACCGACAACTGTTGCAGTACCTACTCCCGTTGCAGCGAGTCCTTCACCAAGTCCGGTAGCAGCACCGGCTCCAGTAGTCGCAGCCGCTCCAGCCCCAGCTCCTCCACCCGCTGGCGTAACTCGTGGTGTTTCACAAGGTGAAGCAGGTTGTAAACGCCCAGACTATCCACGTGATGCACTGATGAATGAAGAACAAGGTGAAGTCTTGATCTCTGTATATGTAAATACCACCGGCAAGGTCCAGGATGCCAAAGTGAAAAAGTCGAGCGGTAGTCGTGCGCTGGATCGTGCAGCATCCAAGGCCTTCAGCTTATGTACTTTCAAGCCGGCAATGAAAAATGGCGAACCGCAAGAATCTTGGTATGACATTCCATATGAATTTGTCCTTGACTAACAGATACAACAGATAAAGAAAAAAATCAGGAGATCCATGATGAAAAAATCACTAAAACCTTTAAAAAATATGACTGCTGCTGGTGTAATTGCCATGAGCACTTTATTGCCCCTGCAAGCAGTTTTTGCAGAACAGTCCGCTACCCCCAATACCAGTGCTGTCACTGAGACAGTGGTAACAACACCTGCAACAGCGGCTACACCGACCCCGCCACCACTGCCTGCTGAAGCTAGCGATGAAAANNGGTACCTGGTACATCATGATCAGCAAATGCCTGCAACAAGGCAAGATTCGCAAGCAAGCCAAGGAAGCTGAACACCAGTTCTGGGAATCGTCTTCTCTGGATAACGCAGCCCAAAACCTTAATGAAGCCAGCGTTTACCGTTTTATTGCAGAAAAAGGGATTAAATCAACCCAAAATCATGGTGGCAATTTACTTGAACGTATTGATTTCAATACCTGGGTCACCATTTCGATTTCCCGTGCGATCGACAAAATCCAGAACCATCTGAGTGGCGGTCTAGCCTTCCTTGCCACAGTCGGTTCTACCGCACCTTTCGTTGGACTTTTCGGTACGGTTTGGGGGATTTACCATGCACTGACTGCCATTGGTGTTTCAGGTCAGGCTTCGATTGATAAAGTAGCAGGTCCAGTGGGTGAAGCACTGATTATGACAGCTATCGGTCTGGCCGTAGCAGTACCTGCAGTACTTGGCTACAACTGGTTGACTCGCCGTAATAAAGCGGTCATGGAAGAAGTCCGTACTTTTGGTTCTGATTTACACGCAGTATTACTCAGCGGTGAAATTACAACCAATAATCCTGTTAATCGTGACGTGAAGTAAGAGTGAGGCATCAGCCATGGGAATGATGGTCAATTCAAACGACAGCGATGATGAGGTAATTGGAACCATTAATACCACCCCTTTGGTTGATATTATGCTGGTTCTGCTCATTATCTTCCTGATTACTGTACCGGTTGCCATTCATACCGTACCAGTCGATCTACCCGAAGAAAGAAATGTACCGTATGAAACCAAACCAGAAAATGTTCAGCTGGCTGTCAATAAAACTGGCGATATTTTCTGGAACGAAATTTATATTGCAGATAAAACAGTTTTACTGAGCCGTTTACAGGCAGAAGCACAGAAACGTCCGCAGCCTGAAGTGCATATTCGTGGTGATCAGTTAACACCTTATGAAGCAATTGATCAGGTGATTAGTACCACCCAACAGGCCGGTATCGGCAAAATTGCTTTTGTCACCACTCCGCCCGCTACACCTTAAGCACAAAGAGGGATTAAGTTTATGGGTATGAATGTTGGTTCAAATCAAGACGATGATGTGATGTTAGATGTCAACATGACGCCACTGATTGATGTCATGCTGGTCTTGCTGATTATGTTTATTATCACAATTCCTTTGCCGAATAACTCGATTAATATCGATCTACCGAATGGAACGCCTCCTGTAACCGATGAAAAACCGCCTGAGCTGGTGGAATTACGTCTGGATGCACAAGGTAAGATTTTCTGGAATGAACAGCCGGTAGCAAATACCCAAGCTCTGGAAAACTTATTCAAGACAGTAGCGCAAAAAGCGGATCAGGATCAGATTAAAATCAAGGCGGATCGTGCCACTGAATATAAACATATCGCTATGGTCATGGCGGCAGCTCAAAGGCTGGAGGTCAAAAAAATTGGCATTATGAGTAATAACAACTAAGTATTTTCAAGATATAAAAAACCCAGCATGTGCTGGGTTTTTTATTCATCCGGTTTTACATCTGTGACTGAATATAATTTTGCAGACCAATCAGTTCGATTAAGCGCAATTGTTTTTCTAACCAGTAAGTATGGTCTTCTTCGGTATCCGACATTTGCTGGCGTAACATATCACGGCTGATATAGTCACCTTTCTCTTCGCACAGTTTGATGCCCTGCGCCAGTTTTTCCCGCACATGATATTCAAGTTTTAGATCGGCTTTCAGGCAGCTCACCACATCCTCGCCAATCTCAACGTCATCGCGCTGCATGTTTGGCGTTCCTTCAAGGAACAGAACACGACGGATAATCGCATCCGCATGCTGGGACTCTTCTTGCATTTCGTGATCGATACGTTCAAAGATTTTGGTCAATCCCCAATCTTCATACATACGAGAGTGAATCAAGTATTGGTCACGAGCAGCCAGTTCGCCACCGATCAACATATTTAAATAATCTACGACTTCTGGATTTCCGCGCATTTGAATAACTCCCTACCTGTATTTTGCTATTATGGCGAAAAGCAATTGAATTTGCAAAGCTTAACCATGGTTAAATATTTGATTTTTATATAATTAAAATGAGAAGTACTTGCATTTACACTTTGTTCTTAATGAAATCCCATTTATAAAACAACACTTTGCACTTTCATTACGCTTGGCAATAACCTAAAACCGGCGAATAAACACATGCGTTAAAATTTGTAAATCTTAATTTTAAACAGACAGATTCATTCTTTTTGTATAAACATCACTGCATTGGCGTACTTCATGCTTAAATTTCGCTTATCATTCACACAAATTTAAAACAACAACGGTTCCGATATGACACATCCACAAACAACAGCGCCTGTTCTGGTTACCGGTGCATCGGGTTATATTGCCAGCTGGGTTATCCAGAAATTACTCACGCAAGGCTATACCGTACATGCCACGGTACGTGACCTGAATAAAAGCAAAAGCTTTGCCCATTTAGAAAAAATTGCCGACAGCACTCCGGGAACTCTCAAGTTATTTCAGGCCAATTTATTAAGCCCGGGTTCTTTTGATCATGCCATGCAAGGTTGTGAAATTGTCTTTCATATGGCCTCACCTTTTGTGGTCACCAACTATAAAGATGCAGTCAAAGATATTATCGAACCTGCGGTGTTAGGCACTGAAAATGTACTGAATAGTGTCAATCAGACTGAATCAGTGAAACGCGTGATCGTGACATCGAGTATCGCATCCACCTATGGCGATGCCATTGATATTCTACAAACTAAAAATAACAGTTTTGATGAATCACACTGGAATACCACCAGTTCGGCCACGCATCAGCCTTATCCTTATTCCAAAGTCATGGCAGAGCGTAAAGCCTGGGAAATGGCTGAAGCACAAGATCGCTGGGATCTAGTCTGTATCAATCCTGCACTGGTTTTTGGTCAATCCTTAACCCCAAATACCCAATCTGGCAGTGTAGAAGTCCTGCAACAGTTTGCCAATGGTATGACTTTACTTGGCGTTCCACCGATGTGGAATGGCGTGGTCGATGTTCAGGATGTCGCTGAAGCGCATATCCGTGCGGCGTTTAATCCGCAAGCGCATGGCCGTTATATCATTTGTAGTGAAAGCTTGAGCCTGCTGGAAATGGGCCAAATTCTACGGGCGCATTTTGGCAATAAATTTCCGTTCCCACGCAATCAATTGCCGAAGGCAGCTTTCAAAATGTTCGGGCCTGTAGCAGGCTTTAGCCGCAAATTTGTAGAGTTGAATATGGGTTATCCAATTTTCTTTAATGCCCAGAAAAGTAAAGATGAGCTCGGCATTGAGTATCGTCCGGTGAAAGAAAGTCTGGTGGATCATTTCCAGCAATTGCTCGATGATGGTGTCGTGAAAAAATATATTCCTTAATCTTTCTATGCGAAAAAGCCACCCGAAGGTGGCTTTTTTAACTCTTATTCTTTCATGAAATGTGCAGAGATTTAGGCTTCAAGCTGACCATAGTCTTGCATCAAGCCAATAAACTGTTGTTCATTGATCACTGGAATACCAAGTTTTTCTGCTTTATCCAGTTTTGAGCCAGCTTTTTCACCCGCAACCACACATTTGGTTTTGCTGGATACACTGCCACTGACTCGTGCACCTAAGGCTTGCAATAACTGGGTTGCATCATCTCGTCCCATACTGCTTAAAGTCCCGGTGACCACCCAGCTTTCGCCGTTTAACGGCTGACGAGTCGGTGCGATCGGTGCATCCCAGTGAATACCGGCAGCCAGTAAACGATCCANNACATCCGGAGTTTTCTTTAAAGCCTCCAGATCGGCCTGACGCAAGGCATCCAGCGTCTGGAAAGTATTGGCCAGCATCCGCGCCGTAGTTTCACCCACCCCACGAATACCGAGTGCATAGATAAAAGCAGCCAGTGTGGTTTTTTTACTGTTTTCAATGGCATCCAAAAGATTCTGAACCGATTTGGCGCCCATCTTTTCAATACCGAGCAAAGTCTCACGATGTTCATGTAGATGGTAAATATCTGAGACATCTTTGAGTAGATTCAGATGCAGCAACGATTCTGCCCAACGGTCACCCAAGCCTTCAATATCCATGGCTTTACGTGAGACAAAGTGACGAATGGCCTCAATACGCTGCGCGGCACAATACAGCCCACCGGAACAGCGTGCCAAGGCTTCGCCTTCCGGCATAACCACGGGTGAATCACAGACCGGGCATTGCTCAGGTAAATGCACTTCGACTGCATCAACCGGGCGGAATTCCGGCCAGACCTTTTCGACTTTGGGAATCACGTCGCCACTACGATAAACACTGACCGTATCGCCAATACGCACATCCAGACGGTGAATTTCGCCGATATTATGCAGCGTCACATTGGAAACTGTTACTCCACCGACAGCAACTGGATTTAAACGCGCAACCGGCGTCAATGTTCCAGTACGACCCACTTGCCAGTTAATATTTTCTACTGTGGTCAGTGCTGCAACTGCCGGAAATTTATAGGCGGTGGCCCAACGCGGTTCACGGCTCAGGAAACCAAGCTGTTGTTGCTGTTTCAGGTCATTGACCTTGATCACCATACCATCGATTTCGACACTGAGACTGGCACGCTCATCAATGATCTGTTCGTAGACCTTTTGCACGTCCTGAATACTGTCACAGATAAAGTGACGCTCGCCAACCGCAAAACCGAACTGATGTAACCATTCCAGACTGGCGGACATAGTGGTTTGTCCATGATGCGGCACGCACTGAGCAATCCCATAAGCATAAAAAGCCAATGGCCGCGAGGCAGCAATATTCGGGTCCAGCTGACGCAAACTTCCTGCCGCAGCATTACGCGGATTAGCAAAGGTCTTTTCACCTTTGGCGGCATTGGCNNCAAATCGGGAATGATGCCATTCACCGGAGATAAAAGTTTCGGCAGGTTGCGAATGGTTCTGACATTCTGGGTGATGTCTTCACCGGTTTCCCCATCGCCGCGTGTCACCCCACGCGTCAATACGCCATGCTCATACCAGAGTGAAATGGCCAGACCATCAAATTTCAGTTCCACATCATATTCAATTTTTTGATTTGGCAAACGTTCTTCAATACGGCGGGCAAAAGCCAGCAGCTCTTCCTGATTAAAGACATTGCCTAATGACAGCATCGGCACGGCGTGTGTTACGGTCACAAATTTTGAAAGCGCCTGCCCACCCACTTTATCTGTCGGGCTATCGGACTGGATCAGGTCAGGATATTGTTGTTCTAAGGCTTTGAGCTGATGAAAGAGCTGATCATATTCACTGTCTTCAATGCTCGGTTGATCCATCACATAATAAGCATGGTTATGCTTGGCAAGCAGTTGAATCAGTTGACGCATTTGCGCAATGACAGTAGCATCTTGGGTCATAATTTCACCATAAAAAAGGGCGGAAAATCCGCCCTGTAGAATATTCAGCTTTTGGCTATTATAAAAATTGCAGTCTACAGATTCAACTTGGAGATTGAACAAAGCAGCCTTAAACTACCGTACCTTGTCCAGCACGATAATCAATGGCCTGATGGCGCCAGAATTCACGTAATTGTGGAGTAAATTCCTGCTGGTTCTGGTCATAGACCAGACCATCCACTTCACGGGCAATCAGACGTGAAATACTGTCCATGGTATCAAACGCATTTTGTACATCGCTATGCGGTAAAGCCAGGAAGAATGCCAGACCTTTCACTTCCTGAGTTGATAGGGTTTCCAGATCAAAGCCTTCCATTCCAGTATCGGTCATTTGCAATACCGAGAACAGCAGTTTTGAACCGTCTTCACTATAACGGTGGAAACAGGCCAATTCGCCATAACGCAGGCCATATTTTAGTAAAACTTTCAGGGTTTTATCACCTGAAAGTACACGGCCTTGCGGATAGATATGCAAAGAAATAATGGTTTCAGCATTGGACAAAGCACTTTCTTCATCCACTATTTTTTGCTCATGCAGATGTGCATCCAGAATACTACTTTCATCATTAAATTCAGAAATTTCTGCTTTTTCGATGTTGCTGTTCAGGCTGAATTCAGGCATTTCTTCCTTGGTTTCANNCAGGCTTGGCTCGATACGATCAGATTCGACATCCTGTTGTGCCAATTGAGAACGTACATGCCTTGGAATGATCGGTGTCTGGCTATCCGGGTCGATATGCAGGTTGGCATCCAGTGAAGGTACAGCCTCTACAGGTTTTTTGAACAGCATTCTTATACCAAACAGCATAATCACAATTGCGATAACAATCCCGATAATGGTGGTGATTTCCATATTATACCTCCGCAGCTAGGCCGTATTCTTTTGCCTGTTCCAAATTAACTGTCACTAATTTTGATGTTCCCGGTTCAGGCATGGTTACACCTAAAAGATCAGTCGCCATCATCATTGCAAGTTTGTTATGGGTAATATAAATAAATTGCACGTGTTCAGAAAGCTCTTTGACTAAATTACAAAAGCGTCCCACATTGGCATCATCCAGCGGTGCATCGACTTCATCCAGTACGCAAAATGGTGCCGGGTTTAAGCGAAAAATCGCGAATACCAATGCTAATGCAGTTAAAGCCTTTTCTCCACCCGAGAGTAAGGCCAATGAGCTGTTTCGTTTACCCGGTGGTCGGGCCATGAGTTTTACACCCGACTGCCAGCCATCTTCAAGGCTTAAACTCGCCTCACCACCTTCAAACACTTTCGGGAACAGGTTTTGCAGTTCAGCATTGACCTGATCAAACGTGTGCATAAACAGTTTACGGGTTTCCTGGTCAATACTTTTCATCGCAGCCTGTAGCTGTTCAACCGTATTTTCCAGATCCTGCATCTGGTGACTCAGTTCCTCATAACGTTTTAACACTTCTTCATATTCTTCAGAAGCCGCCAGATTGACTGCACCAAGTTTATCGAACTGAGCCTGAGCTTTTTCCAGTTTGGCTTGATGTGCTTTAACATCAATATCCAGCCCGGAAATTACTTCACTATTCAACTCTTTCAGTTGTTCAGAATAATGCTGCAAATCAGATTTGGCTGCCTGCCAGGCCAGACGTTTTTCTTCCAGTGTACTGCGAAGTTTTTCATCCTGCTGCTGGAAGCTGTGACGCTGTTCGGTCAGCTGCTGCTGTTTGCTCTGCACCTGATTTAATTCAACCTGCCAGTCGGCCCAGGTTTTTTGCAGCTTTTCAGTGATCTGCGCCTGTTCATTAAACTGGCTCTGTAAAGCAGGCAATTCCAGCTGTACCGGATCAACAAATTTCTTGGCCTGCTCGATTTGTGCAGTAATTTGTTGAGACTGTTCTTTTAGGAATACCTGATCTTTTTCCAGTAATTCGATCTGCTGTTGGCTTTGCACACATTGACGGCGCAGCAATTCCAGTTCCTGCTGCGCTTGCTGGCTAAGCTGCTGCGAGTCATCTAACTGAACGCTCAATTCTTCCAGCTGGAATTGCAGGGTTTTATAATTTGGTAACGCCTGTTCCAGCTTGATATTCAAGGCATGCAGGTCAATTTCCAGATCATCTTTCTGCATGGCATCTTCTTCAAGCTGCTCATCCAGTTGTTGCAGCTGATGCTGTAATTGCTGCTTTTGCAATGCAAAAGCCTGCGCACTACTTTGTACTTTAGCAATATTGACATCGAGTTGCTGCAGCTGCTTTTGGGTATGCTTGTGCTGCTCACTGATACTCTGAATCTGGTTTTGCAAAGCTTTAACCTGATCGGCGAATTCAGGTAACTGCTGCTCCAGCTGCATAAACTTAGGTTCAAGTTCCGCAAGCTGCTGCTCGATTTCATCCAGACGCATTCGATGACTCAATGCACCTTGTCCGGCCTGACTGGCTTCATCATAGTCCAGTGCAATGACCCAGTCCGATCCAACATGATAGCCATCTAAACTCAGTAATGTCTGGCCTTGTAATAGCTCAGTTTGAAGCGGTAATGCTTGCGTTAATGTATCTACGACCGCGACTTGTTGCCACAGTGAATAATGTGGAGATTCAATCCAGTCGGCCAGACACATCGTATTGGCTATCTGAATTTTAGTATGAACAGCCTGTTGCTTTAACTGACGCGCACAATCTTCAAGGAAGTGCTCGCCCTCTGCCAGAATCTGGGCAGACAGCCACTTGGCCAAAAACTTTTCGATCAGGCTGGCATGTCCTTTGCCTGCATCACTGAGCTTAAGTACATGCATCAGCTGTACCGCATTACTCTTGGTATTTGAGTTAGCTTTGGTCAGCAATTGACTCAGGTTTTTCTTTTCTGAATGAAGCACCTGAATTTCAGATTTGAGCTGCATCAGCTGTTGTTGACGACTCGCCTGCTCTTCCTGAATCTGCTCGAATTGAGTTCTTAAATCTGTTAATTGAATTTCATAGCCAACGATTTGCTGTTCAGCTTGGGCTTTGTCTGCCTGATACTGCTCCAGCTCATCTTGCTGCGCCTGTTGCTGAATCTGTGCACTTTGCTGTTGGAGCGTCTGTTTCTGCTGTTCAATCCGCTCAATATTCTTTGCCAGTTGCTCGCTTTGAGCCAACATCTGTAATTTACGCTGTTGCTGCTGTTCGACCTGGGTTTTGATCTGGGTAAATTGCGCTGCCACAGTGCTATGTTGAGCTTTGAGCTCAGTCAAGTTTTGGCTTTGCGCCTGACTCTGGCCATCTTGCTGCTGCAATTGTGCCTGCTGATCTTCAAGTTGCTGCTGCAAGGTTTCGAGTTGCAGTTCAATCAACTGCAAACGCTCTTTGGTTTGGACTTTTTGCTGTTCCAACTTGATCAGACTGGTGGAATTCTGCTCCAGCAAAGACTGCTTTTGTTGCAGGGTCATTTCCAGTTCAGCCAGTTTTTTCTCGGCCTGTTGCCATTCGCTTTGCAAAGGAGTGGATTGCTGAATCAGACGCTGGAACAGTTCACTGGTGCTGCCCAAATCATGTTCAACGGTGGTCAGTTCGGAACGTACCAGCTTAAAGTTTTCCCCGAGCGTATTCATCTCAAGGGTATATTCTTCCTGTAAACGCTGGCTTTGCTCACATTGAAAAGACAGAATTTCGATCTTGATGGTACGGATCTGTCCTTCCAGTTCTTTATATTGAATCGCACTTTCCGACTGACGTTTCAGGGTTTTTAGCTGGGATTTCAGTTCGGAGGCGATATCTTCCAGACGCGACAGGTTTTGTGTGGTGTGATCCAGATG